>NZ_JAVHZY010000013.1:0-146338 GCF_031119655.1 Phocaeicola sp. GP0067 | reverse complement strand
CTGAAGTTCTTCATGTTCAGACTGGCTAGGCTATACGCTTAAAAGAAAGCTTGCCAACCCGGAAAATCCGCTGACCCGAAATTTCCGCAGAGCCAATATTCCTGCCATTCCATGCTGAGTTAAAATGGTGGGAGGTTTAGGGCGTTATTTCGAACTGACCATGTAATCTGATGTCTGTAGAAGAAGCTCCGAGCATTACTTTGAAACTACCCGGTTCCACACGGAAATTCATATTTTTGTCCCATAATCCTAAATCTTGTGGTCGCAATCTGAAATGAACAGTTTGTTCTTCTCCAGCTTTCAGACTGATACGTTCAAAGCCGCGTAATACTTTGGTATAAGTGGTAACGCTGCTGATTTCATCCCGTAAATAAAGTTGTACTACTTCATCTCCTTTTATTTTTCCTGTATTTTTGATTTTACAACTTACATGGATATCTCCTTGTACTCCTTGATGTGATGGTGATATATGTAAATCACTGTAAGTAAAAGTGGTATAACTTAAACCATGCCCGAAAGGATATAACGCTCCGTAAACGGAAGTGGAGGAACTTTCGTCTGACCCTGGTTTAAAGGGAAAAGCAAAAGGAATTTGCCCTACAGATTTAGGAAAAGTAACTGCCAGTCTTCCCCCCGGATTATAATCGCCGAACAAGGCTTCGGCCACAGCTTGTCCGCAAAATTCTCCGGGAAACCAAGCATGTAAAATGGCAGGTACATGAGCTGCTGCGTAGTTTATAGAAGAAGCGCGTCCGTCGAGCATTACTAGAATGACCGGTTTTCCGGTAGCACAAACAGCTTTTAAAAGTTCTTCCTGCCGTCCGGGAAGGTTAAGGCTGGTTCGTGAACGATCTTCCCTGACGGTCAACTCATTCCCTCCTAATACCATGACTACCACCTCGGCTTGTTTGGCTGCACGAATGACTTCTTGCATTAATCGGACTTCTTCCGCAGTTTTCGGGAAATCAAGGATTTCACTTTCCGGGAAATGAGGGTCTATGATGTCACATCCTTTTTTATAGA
The DNA here is from genome assembly GCF_031119655.1 of Phocaeicola sp. GP0067. NCBI lineage: Bacteria > Pseudomonadati > Bacteroidota > Bacteroidia > Bacteroidales > Bacteroidaceae > Phocaeicola > Phocaeicola sp. GP0067. The sequence goes on along the minus strand of NZ_JAVHZY010000013.1, from coordinate 145,315 downwards.
TCACTTCTGCATGAGGCAACAGTTCTTTTATACCCTGATAAACGGTTTTAATAGGAGCATTGGCCGGACCGTATCTGCAAATCAATTGAGTCTGTTCGTCGGCATTGGGACCGATAACGGCAATGGAACGGATAGATTTGGATAAAGGAAGCAGGTGCGTTTCATTTTTTAGTAATACAAGTGACTGACGGGCAGCCTCCAATGACACAGCTTGATGTTCCTTACTATGGACTATTTGTTCTGCTTGTTTACCATTGCCACGATAGGGATTGTCAAATAACCCTAGCCAGAATTTGATACGAAGTATCTCGGCTACCCGTTTGTCGAGAGTTTCCTGAGAGATTTTGCCATCATCAACAGCTTTACGAAGAGGCAAGATAAAATCGGCAGGCGGAGTGAAATGGGTACGGATATTCAGTCCGGCATTGACCGCCTGTGCTATTCCGTCTTCGTATGTATCTGCTACTTTATGCTTGTTGGAGATAAATTCCACAGCTTCACTATCCGATACTACGTATCCTTTAAATCCCCATTCTTGACGTAATATTTCGGTCAGAAAATGGTAGCTTCCCGTAATGGGTTCCCCGTCATAGTCATTATAAGAGCTCATTACTCCCAGCGCTCCGGCTTCTTGAAATGCCATCCGGAAAGGTTCTATATATAAGGTACGCATTTCTCGTGGGGCTACGTGTGGGTCGGTTCGTGTCTTTCCGTCACGTCCGCCTATCGGGATACTATAAACTGCAAAATGTTTCGGAGTAGCTACCAGATTGTATTTTTGCAAACTGGTAATCATTTGTTTTCCTAATTCTCCTACTAAATAAGGATCTTCTCCGTATGTTTCTACACATCTTCCCCAGCGAGGGTCTTGGGCGATATCAAGGATGGGAGAATAGATGTTGGTATATCCCAATGCTACCGCTTCTTTAGCTTCCACTTCTCCGATACGGGCTATTAATTTTTTGTTCCAGGTGGCACCCTGTCCGCACTGGGCGGGGAAGTAGGTTGCCCGGTCATGACATAATCCGCGAATACCTTCATTGGTGAAATCTACTGGGATACCTAAACGTGTTTTTTCTACAAACCAGCGTTGAATGGTGTGTTTGGCATCCACATGTTTGGCGTATGGAAAAGAATATTCGGACTTGAAAGCCCCTAATCCGTTATGCTCTTCATCTATGTTTCCTATTCCGTCTTTCCATACTTCTGTTTTCCAATTGTCTTGAGGCAACGCATCTTTCAGTACGCGTCCTGAACCGTAAAGGGTGGCCATTTGACAGGTTTTTTCTTCTAGTGTCATTTGTGAAAGCAGGTCTTGTACTCTGTCTTCCAGCGGGGCTTTAGGATTTTCATATAGATCCATTTTCCCGTTCTTGTTGAAGTCTATCCATCCTTTGTGGTAAATTCCGTCCGGTGTGCCCCCTGATATTGGGGTACAGAATAGGAAAGTGATTGCTACAGATAAAGTGTGTTTATTCATGCTATTTAAGTTTTGTATATATCTAATACGTACAAAGATAGTTTTTTACTCATTTCTTTGGAAGATAATTTTAGAATAAAGTTGAGTGTTTCTTGATTCTGGTTCGTTTTTATAATAAACAATGAAGATAGCTATGAAACATGTATTTTTATTTGGAATATTCGGTTGGCTTTTATCATTTACGCTTGTTGCACAAACAGGAATTTGGCAATGGTCTGTACCTGTTCGTAATTTTAGCACTCATCCCAAAAATTCTGAGTCAAGGGCTTACTTGTGGATTCCCGGGCAGTGTGAACAAGTAAAAGCAATCTTGGTTGCCCAACACAATATGGAGGAAATTTCTATCCTTGAAGATGAGGCTTTCCGACAACGTATGGCTGAGCTTGATGTTGCTCAAATATGGGTATGTCCTTCTTTCAATCATGGATTTGATTTTACGGATGGGGCATGGGAAACTTTGGATGGCCTTTTGGCAGATCTTGCTGAAGAATCTGGATATAAAGAGTTGTCTACAGCTCCTTTAATAGCCATAGGACATTCGGCTGCTGCTAGTTGGCCTTATTATCTTGCTGCCTATAAACCGGAACGTACATTGGCATGCATTTCTGTCAGTGGTCAGTGGCCATATCATCGTGATCGCTGGCTATGTCCGGATATTTGGGGAGAACGTAACATCAATAAAATTCCTTGTCTGGAAACCATGGGAGAATATGAATCAGCACATACATGGAGCAATGAAGGTTTGAAAGAACGTAAGGAGCATCCATTGCTGCCTTTAAGCATGTTGGCCTGTCCTGCTGAAGGACACTTTGCCTATACTCCGGAAAAAGCACAATATATAGCTCTCTATATCAAGAAGGCAATGCATTATGGACACGTAGATCCGACAAAGGAGGGATGGTTGATGGAGCGATGGAAAAAAAATGAAAAGCCTTCATGTATTCCGGCACCGGTAAATCAATTTAAAGGGGATCCTGCACAAGCATTTTGGTTTTTTGATCGTGAGATGATAGAGGCTACTTTGGCGTATCAATCCCGATATTACGATATGAAGCCACAATTGGTAAGTGTGTCTCAAAACGGAAAAACAGTATCCCAACAGAATACTCATTTACAAGTTCACCCGGCTTTTATACCACAGGAAGATGGTATCACATTTCAATTGACCCCTGTTTTTTTGGATACTGTTCCAGGAGAAAGTCCCCGACTTTCCAATTGGACTGATTTGCCTGTTGGGGCATCTATTGGTCATGCTGGAAAAGCTCCGGTCCTGCAGATGATTACCGGCCCAGTTGTTTTAGTTGATTCTGTGACATTTCGAATACAATGGAATCGGGGAACTTTATGGACGGACAAGAAATCGGATATTGTTTTTTCAATAACTCATCCGGGAGATGAAGAATATAAACCGGCTGTTCAGCAAGCTCAGATGATAATTCCGGTTAAAAATACGGAAGGACAGCAGCAATATATTAAGTTTGCAACGTTACCGGACATAAAGCGTGGTACTAAGTACGTTTCTTTATCTGCTGTTTCCAGTTGTGGCTTGCCGGTCGATTTTTATGTGGAATCGGGACCGGCTTATGTGGATGGTAATCGATTGATATTAACTGCTATTCCTCCTAAAACCACCTATCCGGTAAAAGTAACTGTAATAGCATGGCAATACGGAAAAAACTCTGATCCTAAGATAAAGACTGCAGAGCCGGTAAAGCAAACATTTTATATTCGGTAACTTTAAATTTGAATGGAAGAGGCGGATGATAAAATAATTCATTTGGATTGAGTGGAATAGCTTTATGATACGTATTTTTGTGAAAGAGAATGAATAGAATTATGAGAAAGATCGTTTTATGGATATGCTTGCTTGTAACAAGTGTATTATATGCACAGGAAACTTCCTTATCGGTGAAACTGTCACAAGGTCATCCCCGTTATCTGACGGATAGTAATGGCAAAGTTGAAACGCAGAAGTTGATAAAGGAAGAACCGTGGGCACAGGAAGTGTTTGAAAAGTTAAAGCAACGGACTGACCGGTATGCTGACCGAGGGCCTGAATGGCTTACTTCCCGTTTGCAAATGTATTGGAAAACTCATGCAACGGAGGTATATATTAAAGGAGAATATTATGATCATGCAGGAGGAGAGAAGGCGCCGGCTCCTACGGTGATGTATACCGGTGCACGCAGTCATGCAACTAACTATGTACGTCCCAAGCTGGAAGATTTGAAGCCTTATCAGGAAGATGCTCGGGGAATGTATCTGGCAAATGGGACGTTGGAAGGCAGACCGTACGAATGGGTGAATATCAGTAAAACCGGAAATATCATCCAAAGTATTAATGTAGAGATACTGGGTATCGCCCGTGATGCCGCTTTTCTTTGGTGGATGACCGGGGAGAAGAAATATGCTGATTTGGCAGCTTCGGTATTTGACACTTATATGACGGGGATTTATTACCGGAATGTTCCCAAGGATTTGAATCATGGACATCAGCAGACTTTGGTGGGTATGAGCAGTTTTGAAGTCATTCACGAGGATGCTGTGAATGCTTTGGTTCCATTGTATGATTTTTTATATGATTATTTGAAAACCGATAAGGCTGATAAGATGGACATCTATGCCGGAGCATTCAAGAAATGGGCGGATAATATCATTGATAATGGAGTGCCGCATAATAACTGGAATCTGATGCAGGCACGTTATATCATGAGCATCGGCATGATTTTGGAATCTGATGCTTCTTATCCGGATAAAAAGGGAGGCGAGTATTATATTGATTATGTGTTGAATCGTTCTTCCATCCGTCAATGGTCACTGAAACAGCTTGCTGATTATGGTTATGATGCTGAAACCGGTATTTGGGCTGAATGTCCGGGTTATAGTCAGGTAGTTGTCGGGGATTATACGGATATGGTCACTATCTTTGACCGTAATTTGGGTATGGACCTGACCGAGGAGATTCCTGTCATAAAAAAAGTGGTGGCCGCCGACCCGCAATATTTGTTTCCGGATTGTATGACAATGGGTTTTGGCGATACACATCCCGGTAAATTGAATCCTGCTATCTTTGCCCGTATGGTAGCTAATGCCCAGAAACATGGTAAAAAAGATCAGGAAAGACAATTTACTGCTATGTTGAAGTTATTTGATCCCGATGCCTCCAAACCGGCGACTGAAAAGAAAAATGTGAGGGTGGCGGTAACTTCTTTTTTCAGTGACAAGCCTTTGGTAATTGATGATAAGATACCTGCCGGTGATATCAATGATTATGTAACTCCTACTTTTTATGCTCCCAATGCCAGTTGGTTGGTGCAACGCAATGGCATGGACAAACGTCATAGTTTGATGATTGCCCAAAATGCCAGTGAAGGGAATCACATGCATGCCAATGGCATCAGCATGGAACTTTATGGAAAAGGATATCGTCTGGCACCGGATGGAGGTATTGGCTTGACCCTTTATTCCGGTTTGGATTATTTGGAGTATTATAGTCAGTTCCCTGCACACAATACGGTTTGTGTAGATGGAATCTCTTCTTATCCGGTTATGAAAAGCAATCATGCTTTCAAATTATTGAACTGCTACCCCGAAGCAGGGATGAAAGTAGATTATCAGCCTGTGAGTTATAGTGAAGTCTTTTTCCGTGAACCTGAATCACAAGCTGATCAAAACCGTATGATGAGTATTGTGACTACAGGAGAAAAGAACGGATATTATGTCGATATTTTCCGTAGCAGGAAAGTGGAGGGAGGAGATAAAATGCATGATTATTTTTATCATAATATGGGACAAACCATGAACTTGACTGCTGCTGACGGGAGTAGCTTGTTTCTTCAACCAACGGAGGAACTGGCTTTTGCTGGGGCACATATATATGCCTATTCTTATTTGTTTGACAAGAAAAGTGCCGAGACCTCCAAAGATATTAAAACAACGTTTACTATACAGATGCCGGATGAGGATAATATCAGTATGAATATGTGGATGAAAGGTGCTCCTGAACGTAAAGTCTTCTCGGCTTTGAGCCCGATGACTGAAGGATTGAGCCGGATTCCGGATATGCCTTATGCTATCAAAGAGCAACCTACGTTGACTTTTGTAGCCCGCCAACAAGGTGAAGCTTGGAATCGTCCGTTTGTAGCTGTTTATGAACCTTCTTCGGTAAAGGAGCCGGGATGTATTTCCTCCGTTACTTTTCCAGAAGTGGAAAGTGGTGTGGCTGGAAGTCATGTCGGAATTTGTATTCAACAAAAAGAGGGGCGTGTGGACCGGATTATTTCTTCGGATGATGCAGGTCATTTGTGTAAAAGTGGAGAAATGACTGTACAAGCTGCTTATGCATTGTGGGGAAATAAACAAGGCGATGATTGTATTTTCTTTTTGGGAGGAGGTACACTATTGAAAACTCCACATGTTGAAATAAGTTCATTGACAGTAACAGATGTGATGTTGGTGTATAAAGAGGGCGTTTGGAAATATGCAGCTTCTGCACCTTGTAAAGTCAGGATGAATGGAAAAGAATATAATTTGTTGCCCGGACATGATTTACGCAAACTTTGATATAAACTTTCTTTTATAAAGTAATCTTTTTAAATCATCATCCTTTCTTTTTCATACAGCAAATAAGAAGTGGATGATGATTTTTTCTTTTTTTGATAGGGAAAATATATTCCCTTTTCACTATATTTGCATTATTTGATAAACACGAGGTTCCAAATATGCACAATGTAATGAAAAACATTTTAAGATTTATATTTATATTGTTTCTTATATTCTTGTCTTTACCCATTTTCTCTCGTTCCTACGCTTTTCGTGGCTTGTCTGTAACTGAGGGATTATCAGATTTAGTGGTAAATGCCATCTATAAAGATTCTTTAGGTTATGTGTGGTTGGGGACCGGCAATTCGTTGGAATGTTTTGATGGAATTCATTTCAAGCATTATCTTATTCCGGGTTCAGATGAAAAATTGAAACGGGTAAATGCCATTGCTGAGATGCCTGGCAATGAATTGTGGATGGGGAATGGTAGTGGATTATGGCGTGTTAGCAAGCAGAAAAATAGTTTGGAGCCCATTGCCCGTGAAACGATAGGATATGCTGTGCGCTCTCTTTTACATGATGGGAAAGGAATACTTTATATCGGAACAGAAAGGGGGCTTTTCATTTATAAAGGAGGTAGCTTGAACCAAATTATGATAGATCCTAATATGTTGTCGGCGGCGAACTCTATTGGTGGCTTGAATTTGGGAGAAGATGGAATACTTTGGATGGCTACGGAGAATGGTCTTTATTCTCTGCGACTTTCAGATAGAAAAATAGAGGCTTATCATAATGTGATGGAAGAGAAGCATGTTTGTTCTTTTAAGAATATAGCTAGGATTGGGAGTATGCTTTATTTAGGAACGATGGGGCAGGGAATCATCAGTTTTGATACACAAACTAAAGAATTTGCTCGTTTTGTTGATGTAGGTTGTAATGTAATTTCTTCTTTATCCGGTGATGGGAAAAGCCTTTTGTATGTGGGAACCGATGGTAACGGAGTTCATTTTGTATCAACGGATAAAAAGAAAGTTGTTCGTTCCATGCGTCATGAAACAGGGAAGGATGAAACTTTGCGTTCTAATTCCGTTTATTCTGTTTTGGTTGATAAAGAAGGTTTGATTTGGGTAGGATTCTATCAGCTGGGGTTGGATTACACATTATATCAGAGTGGGCTGTTCTCCACTTATACGTATGCTCCTTTTTTTGATTCCAGAGATATGCCAGTACGTGCACTTGCTATCAAAGAGAAAGAAAAACTGATTGGATCTCGTGACGGACTTTTTTATATTGACGAAGAAAATCATCGTTATAAAAGTTTCAAGGTTCCACAGTTACGCTCAAATATGATTTTCAGTTGTCTGTATTATCAGAATGAGTATTATATAGGTACATACGGTGGTGGAATGTATGTTTTAAATCCTGCGACTTTGACACTCAGAGATTTTGAACCGGATGGAGGAATGCCTTTTAGTAAGGGACATATTTTTTGTATCAAGCAGGATCGTGAAAAGAATTTGTGGATAGGAACATCTTTAGGAATATTCTGCTATAAAGACGGCAGACAGATAGCTCATTATACCAGTGCCAATTCTAAGTTGCCAGAAGGGAACGTATATGAAATCTATTTTGATTCCACTCATAAAGGATGGATATGTACAGAGAATGGAATGTGCATTTGGGACCCCTCTGCCCGGACATTGAAAACCGATGTGTTTCCTGAGGGATTTATTCATAAGGAAAAAATAAGAGTGATCTACGAAGATTCCAACCATGATCTTTATTTTTTTCCGGACAAAGGCTCTCTTTTTATCTCTGATTTGTCTATGACTATTTTTAGGCGTTTGCAGCCGGGGACTCCTTTGGATGGGAATGATGGTATGTTTATTGTAGAGGATCGTGAAAAGTGGTTATGGCTGGGAACTAACAATGGTTTGTTCCGGTATGATAAGAAAGACCATTTTATTCCTTATAATTTTGTTGATGGTATTCCCAGTTCCATTTTTACTCTTTGTCCGCCGGTACGTGATGAGAACGGCATTTGGTTTGGAAACTCCAAAGGGCTTCTGTATTTGGATACAGTGCGGATGAATCAGAGGAAATCCGTTCCCTATTCGGTTGCCATAACAGATATATGTGTAAATGGAAAATCTGTAGTGCAATCTGTTGTGGGAGATGGCGGCAAGAGTGAAATTTCATTGGAAGCTTCTCAGAAGAATGTTACCTTTTACTTTTCTGATTTCAGTTATACGGCACCTGCTTTTATGTCATACGAATATCAATTAGAGGGTGAGGATACCGGATGGATGGCTTTGACAGGTCGTTCGGATATTACTTATTATGATTTACCGTCCGGTAATTATACTTTTAAAGTAAGACAGATGGGGAATCCAGAGTCAGAAACTCAGCTAACGGTTAAAATAGCGTCTTCTATTAGTATATGGAGCATAGTGTTCATCGTGATAGCTGTGGTGACCGGAAGTATTGCTGTCCTTTATCAAAAAAAGAAAGAGGTGGAGAACGAAAGGGAAGAACTGATGCCTGACTCTGCTAAAGTTATAGAAAAGGAGATTCAGCCAGTTGAGGAATCCCATATTGTAGCGGAAGAGAAATACAGGACAAATAAGATAAGTGTGGAGGAATGTAAACGGTTGGCTGAGAAATTGGAGATTGTTATGCATAGAGAAAAACCTTATACTAATCCTAATTTGAAGATTGCCGATTTGGCTGTGTCCATTGGCACATCATCTCATACTTTGTCCTATTTATTTAATCAGTATCTAAACCGTAATTATTATGATTATATCAATGATTATCGCATAGCTGAATTCAAGCGCTTGGTGGAGAAAGATGAATATGCTAAATACACTTTGAGTGCTTTGGCTGAGTTGTGTGGGTTCAGTTCAAGAGCTTCTTTCTTTCGATATTTTAAAAAAGCGACTAATATCACTCCCAATGAGTACATTCGAAGTATTGGGAAAAACAATGAATAACCTCTCTATTTTTTGTTGAGAGTCTCAAATTATTATATGATACTGAGTGTGTCAAATTCTTAATCTGTTATAAATTAGCGGATTAGTATGTCTTTGGTCTAGGGTAATGATATGAGATTTATTAGAATAGAAAAAGTGTTTTTCTTGTCCTTCTACCTTCTATATTTGCATTCGTAAATGTAACCCAAAAAGCTGAAGACATGAAAAACATATCCATGAAATCTACTCAATTAATAGAGGATTCTTATACGAATTATCATCATTCGGTCTATCTGTATATCTATTATAGGATAGCTCATAAAGAAGAGGCGGAAGACTTGGCTCAAGATGTGTATGTACGGCTGATGGACTACGATCAGATGCTCTGTGCAGAGACTATTAAGTATTTTATTTTTACTATTGCCCGTAATTTGGTAACTGACTATTTACGTCGTTATTATAAGAGGCAAGAAGTTACTTCTTATTTATATGAGCATACGGTTGCTTATACAAATGAAACAGAACTTCGTGTGGTGGCCAATGATTTGGAAGCGTGTGAGAAATATAGATTGTCTTTGCTTCCTCCACGGCGTCGTACTATTTATGCAATGAGTCGTTTTGAAGACAAATCTATTTCAGATATTTCAGCGGAATTAAATCTTTCGCACCGTACCGTTGAAAACCATTTAAGGATAGGGCGGCATGAGGTGCGCGAGTTTATCAAACAGTGTATATAATAAGAAAACAACAATAAAACTGTTAATATTAAATTTTAAGTTTATGAAAAACGAATTCTTTAAATTTTCATCGAGAAGAATCTTGTTTTCTACGGTGATGGCTTCTGCCTTGTTGGCAGGTAGCCCGCAGACTGTATTTGCAGAGGTGAATGGGGTGCAGACTGTTATGCAGACTGGAACGGTAAAAGGGCAAGTGGTGGATGCTACAGGAGAACCGGTAATTGGTGCTACGGTACAAGTAAAAGGCACGACTAATGGTACAATTACCGATTTTGATGGTAATTTTACATTGAATAATGTTCCGGAAAAAGGCATATTGGTCATTTCTTATATCGGATACAAGACTCAGGAAGTTAATATATCAGGGAAAACAAACGTTAAGGTCGTTTTGAAAGAGGATACTGAGGTGCTGGATGAAGTAGTAGTAGTTGGTTATGGTGCCCAAAAGAAAGCTTCTTTAACTAGTTCTATTAGTCAGATCAAGGGGGATGAGGCTTTTAAAAATAAGGGTATTGCTAATGCTACAGTAGCTTTGCAAGGTGAAGTTCCGGGATTGACTATTACACGCACTTCTACTCGTCCGGGTAGTGAGGGAGCAGAGATGAAAATACGTGGTGATATTTCTGTTAATGGAAAATCTTCTCCATTAGTTATCATTGATGGTATAACAGGTTCATTGGATGAGTTAAATGCTATGGATGCAAGTGATATTGAAAATATTTCAGTTTTGAAGGATGCTTCGGCTGCGATATACGGTGCCCGTTCGGCTTCAGGTGTTGTACTGGTAACAACAAAGCGTGGTAAAAAAGGAAAGGCTCAAATATCATATAGTGGCTCTGTTAGTCGCACAATTAACGGTATTCAGCCTCCTATTACAAATAATCGGGAATGGTTGGATATGTTTTATGAAGCTCAATATAATGATGCTGCCGCTTTAAATCCTAGTTTAACTACTGCTGATGAAATTCATAAAGCTGTAAATTGGTGGATATTTAATTCTTTTGGTGGTCCTACTTTGGATCAATCGGATATTGATCCGGCTACTGGTGCACCAACAGTATATAAGGGGGAAACTCTTTTTAATGCTCTTCGTGCAGGTAAAGTCTTGACATTACAAAATGGTGATAAAGTGGAACGTTGGGACCCAAATGTGTATATGATGGATTATCTTTATGGTCAGGCAACTTCTCAAAAGCATTCGATTAGTATTTCTGGAGCAGATGAAAAGTTTAGTTATCGAGCGTCTTTGGGGTATGCGGATAATAATTCACAGTTGAAAGTTGCTAATGATGGAGAAAAAAAATATAGTGGTCGTTTAAATGCTGATTATCAAGCGACAGATGCTTTGAAATTTGAAACAAGTATGTCGTATGACAAACGTGATATTATAACCCCAACTACTGATGTGGGAGCTGGATATTTTGATCCTTGGTTTTGGACTGTGTATAATAAAAATGGTCAGGCTTATGATACATTTAGTGGTAACCGGAATCCTATTGGTGGGTTGACCCAAGGAGGGGAGAAGAAAAATTCATTGACAACTTTTAGAGGAAGTGCTAAAGCAACTTATGATTTTTCTAAATGGGTAAAAGGACTTTCTATTTCAGCTTCGGGGGCTTATAAGACTGTACAGAGAAATATGCAGGAAGTGAAGAATAAAGTACAATATTATGATTGGGTAGGTACACAGACTGGTAATAAGCAAGGTCCCGGACAATTGAAAGAAGAAATAGCGAAATGGGAAAACATTACTTTAGGTGCTTTTGCTAATTATAATCGTACTTTTGCTGATGTGCATAGCGTTTCTGCCATGTTGGGTATGACTGCCGAACAAGAAACATATAAAAGGGTAGGTGCGGTTCGTAAATCCGGTGCTGTTTATCCGGGGTCTGGATTAGCAGATTTGGATGTATGGGTGAATGGAAATAATAATGAGGCATATGGTGGACAGAATTCTTGGGGATTGGTTTCTTATTTAGGGCGTTTGAATTATACTTATGCTGATAAATATTCAATAGAGGTATTGGGTCGTCGGGATGGGTCTTCTAAGTTGGCGAAAGAACAACGTTGGAAAAATTTTTATTCTATTTCTGGTTTTTGGAGACTTTCAAATGAAGACTTTTTAAAAGATGTTTCATGGTTGAGTGATTTGAAGCTGCGTTACAATTATGGTAGAACAGGTAGTGTGGAAGGTATTGACAATTACGAGAGATTTGCTACTATCAAAACTGGTACGACTATTTTTGGTGTAAATCCCGGTACGCATACTTCATTGTGGGTAGACGGTATGAGATCTGCGGAACGTACATGGGAAACTATTGACAGCCACGATGTGGGAGTGGATTTTGCTTTTCTTAGCAATCGTTTGAGAGGTTCATTTGATTATTTTATCAAGACCAATAACGGTATGTTTATTGATGTACAATATCCTTCTATTTTAGGTGCGGCTGCTCCTAAAACCAACAATGGTAAGTTTCGTGCCCGTGGTTGGGAGTTGGCTTTGAATTGGAATGATCAAATAGGTCAGGTAAAGTATAACATTGGAGGATCTCTTTCGGATGCATGGTCAAAAGTGCTTGAATTAGCTAATAATGAAAATGTACCTAATGAGGGTAAGAATGAAAATCGCTTAATCGGTATGCCAAGACAAGCATTGTATGTATACCAAACTGATGGTATTTTCCAAAGTGCAGATGAAGTGGCTGCATATTATGAGAAGTATTATTGGAATGCGGATCATTCAGGACCGAAAGCTAATAATATTCTTCCTGCACCTCAGGAGGCATCTACTAATACACTTCGTCCGGGGGCTCGTAAAGTAGTCGATTTGAATGGTGACGGTGCTATAACAAAAGATGATCTTTACTATGCAGGAGATATGGCCCCTCGTTTGACATTTGGCTTTAAATTGGGATTGGAATGGAAAGGAATCGATTTCTCGGCTTTCTTCCAAGGAGTAGGTAAACAAGTATTGTTAAGAGGTGGATATTTGGCTGCTCCATGGACTACAAATTATGTTCTGCAAAATAAAAACTTCGCAGGGAAAATGTGGAGTGAGAATAATCGGGATGCAGAATATACTATTGCTTCACGTGACCAGAATTTTAATAAGTGGAATTATAATAATAAAGATGTCAGTGTTCAGAATAATCGGTATGTCCGTTTGAAATCTTTGGTAGTGGGGTATTCATTGCCTCAAAAGTGGATTTCAAAAGCCGGACTCAGTAAATTGAGAGTTTACTTCTCCGGTGATGATCTTTGGGAATGGACAAAAGTAAAGGATGGATATGATCCGGAATATGGTGAAAATTCAAATAACACATTCCCGTTCAGCAGATTGCTGACATTCGGAGTAGATGTTACATTCTAATAACCTGTTAAAATATAAACATATGAAAACCATAATAAATAAATTTTTTCTTGCATCGGCTGTGGTGATGTCATTGACTGCATGCAGTGACTTTCTTGATAAAGAACCGTTGTCTCAGGGAACAGAGGCTATTGTGTTTAAGACTCCTGAACATTTTGAACAGGCAGCCAATGCTTTATATAATGTAATTGGATGGAAAAATCTGGATAATAAGCCGTCATACGGTGATATAATGGACCGAGGGACGGATATCAGTGGATTAGGAAGCAATGGAGGTGGTTCGGCACCGGAAGGAAATTGGAGTTGGGATAAGCCTTATTCGCATATCCGTACTTGCAATATATTGTTGGAAAAGGCAGAAGCTTATGATGGTAGCCAAAGTGATATTGCCCAGTCTGTGGGGACTGCTTATTTTTTTCGCGCATGGCAGCATTTTTATTTGTTGCAACATTTTGGTGGTGTGCCTATTTCAGACCATGTGTTGACTGTTAGTGATGGAGTGTTACAGGCCCCGCGAAACAGTCGGTATGAGGTGGCAGCCTTTATTATGTCCGATTTAAGAGAGGCTGTAAAGCGTTTGCCTAAAGAAACGGAAATTCCGGAAGGAAGCAAAGGAAAAGTAAGCAAGGAAGCTGCCAAATCTTTTTTGGCCAGAGTATTGCTTTATGAGGCTACGTGGGAAAAGTATGTTCCTGCTATCAATTATGATTTAGATGGTGATGGGACTTCGCAGGGGGCAGGAACTGTTAAACCGGAAGGATATCCTTCTATAACCGATATGTTGACAGAAGCAAAGCAGATGTCAAAAGAGGTGATAGAAGAAGCTGAAAGTGGAACTTATAAGTTGTGGGCAGAATGTGATTCTTTGAGTTATTACTATTTGTTTAATATTGATGATAAGGGTGGAAATATTCCTAATTTCAAAAGTGCTGGAAAAAGTACGAATAAAGAATTTATTTTCTCAAAAAAATGTGACTACGATCTGAGTCGTGGTGGTATTAATTTATCGCATTCGGTCATGGTAGGTGCAGCAACGGGTATGAGTGCTCAGTTTGGTGAATCTTTCCTTTGTCGTAATGGACTTCCTATTCGTATCAGTTATACAGGTAGTATGTCTGATGCGCAGAATAATCCAGAATTCGAGGGATATGCAACATTTATAGGTGAATATCGTAATCGTGATTATCGTTTTGTTGGTTGTACTTTCTTACCTGACCGTGTATCTTATAGTAGCCGTACTGAAGATGGACGTCAACGTATGGATGCTAGTCAACCTTATCCTACTCCTGTGTTTCCTAAGGACAATGATCATTATGATCCTACTGATCCCGTATATAGTAGTTCTTGTGCAGTCTTCCATCCCACAATTAGAAATAATAGTACAATGGGGGGATACAGCAGCCGTAAGTATTTGATTGAAGGGGCAAATCGTCCGGATAATACAGAATCTGCAGATTTTCCATTGATTCGTTTGGCAGAGGTGCATTGTATTTATGCCGAGGCGACTTGTGAATTGAATAATGGAAACATTTCAGATGAAGATCTTAATTTCTCTATTAATAAAAATCGTGCTCGTGCTGGAGTGGCTCCTTTGACCAATGCGTTAATTGCTAATGTTTGGGATGCTGGTTATTGGGATCATGCTACAGGAAAAACTATTTGTAAAAAAATGAATATGTTGGATGAAATACGTAGAGAGCGTGCATGTGAACTTTTTGGTGAAGGTTTTCGTATGGACGATTTAAAACGTTGGGGTATTGCGCATATTAACTTGACTGGTCGTAAATTGGGTCGACATGTTTTGGGGACGGCATACGAAACAGAGAAAGCCAATGATGCCACTTACTTCGGTGAACCCTGTTATTATCCAGAAAAATATCCTTTGCTTTATGGGCTTTATGAGGGCTCTGATCCTAACGACCCTGACTATGGACGTTCTATAGCAACTTTGGCTGGTAATTTGCTTTATACACAAAGGGATTATTTAGATCCTATTCCTCGTCAGCAGATACGTTTGAATCCGCAATTAACGCAGAATCCTGGTTGGTAATAAAAACTGAAGGATAAATCGAAAATCAATAGACTGATTTATAGTAGTTAGGGTGTGAAATAAGAATATTCTTTAGGTAAAGGATTATTTCATGCCCTAATTGATAATGAAATTGTGGTATATTAGAATTGCTGGTAGGCGCTTTGAGTGATTGATAGTTATTGAACGTATATTCTAAAATAAATAGCAGACTTTACAAATGAAAAGAATGAGAACATTATGCTTGACAGGTCTTTTATGGATGATAACCTGTATTCTTTATGCACAAAACCAGTTGATAACTTATACGGTTCCTGGTGACGGGGTGGAGTTGAAAGACGATTTTACAGTTCGGGTGAGGCAATCTGGCAGTGGATGGAAAGAAGTAGTTACTTATCCGGTGAAAGTAGATGAAGTACGCCAGACGAAGCATCATGTTGAACTAGCCTCAATGGGATATTTTGACTTTTCCGGTCAGGTGGAAGTTTCCGTTACCTATAATAAAGGAGAAGTAAAGAGTAGCAGGGTGCGTCCGTTGTCGTATGGTATCACTCCGCAGATTAGCGGCAGTACGATGACTTTTACGCTAGACCGTCCGCGTAATCTGTCCATTGAGGTAAATGGAGACATATTCCATAATCTTCATCTTTTTGCGAATCCGATAGATGAAAATCGCCCGAAGAAATTGAAAGACAAGAATCTGATTTATTTTGCTCCGGGAATACATCAGTTACCCGGCGATACACTTAATGTTCCTTCGGGAAAGACTGTCTATGTGGCAGGTGGGGCCATTGTGCGTGGATGTATCCGTGCGGTCAATGCCCGTGATGTGAAAATTTTGGGACGAGGTGAGGTGCATCCTGAGGGTCGTGGAGCAGGTATCAGCATTATTAATTCACGAAATATATATGTGGAAGGTCTCATTACGACCCAGTGTCCCACTGGAGGTTCGGACAGTGTGATAATCCGCAATGTAAAAGCCATCAGTTCATATGGATGGGGGGATGGCATGAATGTATTTGCCAGTAACAACGTCTTGTTTGATGGAGTATTTTGTCGTAATTCCGATGATTGCACTACCGTGTATGCTACACGTCTGGGATTTCATGGCGGATGCCGTAATGTGACAATGCAGAATTCTACCTTGTGGGCAGATGTGGCGCATCCTATTTTTATCGGATTACACGGAGATGTAGATAGGAATGAAGTGATGGAGAATCTGACCTACCGAAACATTGATATTTTGGATCATCGGGAAATGCAGGTGGATTATCAAGGCTGTCTGACTATCAATGCAGGTGATAATAATCTGGTCCGAAATGTGCGGTTCGAGAATATCCGTATCGAGAATTTCAGGCAAGGCCAATTAGTGAATCTGCGTATATTTTACAACAAGAAGTATTGCAAAGCTCCGGGCAGGGGCATTGAAAATGTGCTTTTTAAAGATATTACTTATAATGGTAATCATGCCGAACTCTCACATATCGTAGGCTATGACGAGGAACGGATGGTAAAGAATATTCGTTTTGAGAATCTGAAGATAAACGGTAAAGTTATATCGGATGATATGGCCGGCAAGCCTGCATGGTATAAAACGTCGGACATGGCGCGTTTCTTTGTTGGAGAACATGTAGATGGTATTGTATTTGCAAAATAAAAAAGGCTATTCTTTCAAGCAAGAGTTTCAAGAAGAGAATTAACTAAAAATATCTACAACAGAGTTTTTTAAAAGTGCTGCCACTGCTACCACTTTTTCCTGCAGAACTTCGATGAACAGGGAATGGTAAGGTGTGGGGGCAGCAGAATAAGTAAACACTGAAAAATACGTGCTGCCACCATTTTTCTATCATCTTTCTTCCTTTTTATTTGTTTTCGGTGGAATAAAACCGTAAATTTGATAATTCTTAAACAAAGAAAAATGATAGACACATTAAATTATGAAAAAGTTCCGGTAAACTTTACGTATTGTTTTAACGGAGCTTGTAAATTGGCGGATACCTGCCTGCGATATCAGGTGAGCCGCCACATCCCCGAAACCAAACGAAGCGTCCGCACACTCAATCTTTCCTATATCAAGACAGAAGAAAGCTGTTCTGAATTTATGAGTGATGTTCCCGTGAAGTATGCTTACGGATGGGGCCACATGTTCGATAAACTGATACACGAGAAGGCGGTTGCTATTAAAGATGTGATGTACAACTCCAAACGTGGTGTGTTATATCTTGTTGTAGAAAAATAAAGTAAGAATAGTGGTGGCAGCAGGCGTTGAAAAGCAGGCTGCCACCACCTCTTGTAACTCCCTGTTTTTCGTGGTTATACAGGAATGGGTGGTGGCAGTGGCAGCATTTTTTAAAAACTCTATTGTAGACACTTCTTCTTGGATTTAAATTGTAGGAGTTAAACAGATTTTTATACTTTATTTTCTCGTTTTTCTTATTAATTTTGTGTCTGTCTAAATGAAAAGAGAATGAATACTATTGGAAAATATATACTGATTGTTGGGATGCTGCTTTTTTGCTTGCTTGGCAGAGCGTATGATTATGTCATAACTACACCTAGTGAGAATGGGGTTCTATTTGATAATTATGTTCATTGTATTTATGAGGATTCCGATGGATATATTTGGGTAGGTACAGGAAGTACTGTTGAACGTTTTGACGGAATAACCGGTCAAGTTTATAAATTTGAGGAAGGGATGCCGAATTATGCTCCGCATTTGGTGAATACAATACTTGAAAAAGAAAGGCATGAATATTGGGTTGGAAATGTACATGGGTTGTTTCAACTAGATCACCATAATCATATAGCAAAACGTATATTTAGAGATCAAATCAATAATTCTGTATATTCTTTAAAGAAAGATCAGAAAAATCATATTTATATCGGTACTTCGAATGGGTTATATATTTATAAAGACGGAAAATTGCATTATATAACGGTAGATAATAAAAATATTATGTCCGAGCATAATAGAATATTGTCTATAGAAGTAACTGATTCAAATAATGTATGGCTGTTGACAGCAAAAGGAGTTGCTGTATATGATATTAAATCAGGAGCGATAAAACTTTATCAAAATACGTTGTCCGATTGTGGATACTTTCGTTGTTTTGTAAAAGCAGGAAATCATTTGTATATAGGGACTGAGAAAAAAGGAATTGTTACTTTTGATTTGTCTCATTATCGTTTTTTGCCTTACTGGAATGAGGTAAAAGTTCCGGTCACTGCCCTTTCACATGAAGAAGGATTGTTAGGCATTGCAACCTCAGGTCAAGGAATTAGTTTGCTCTCTTTGCATAATAAAAAACAAATTTATGCAGCCGGGTGTAATACTAATCAGAATAGAGGATTGTTGTCAGATAATATATCCTCTATTTTGGTATCCAAAGGGAATGTTTGGTGCGGTACAGAATATTATTTGGGTTTTAATTATTTGAGGAGTGTTGAGAAACCTTTTCGTTTATATAAGTGGGGGAATTTTACTTCAAGAAATCTCATAGTTCGTAGTTGCTATTATTGGAATGAATATATGTTTATCGGCACACGTGAAGGATTCTATTTTGTATCTGAAAAAACGGGGCGTGTACAACATTTCGGTTCTGGTAAAGTGGGTTGTGAAAAATTACGTTCCAATTTAATTTTTTCCTTTTATAGCTATCAGGGAAATATTTTGATAGGAACTTGTAGTGGGGGATTGGCTGCTTTTAATCTGGAATCAAATAAATTTGTTGAAAATTTGTTGACTAAGACATTGGTTTCAAATGATATTTTTATGTTTCTTGAAGATGGAGACGGGAATTTGTGGATTGCTGCTTCTGATGGACTTTATTGTTACGAAAAGAAAACTCATGAAGTAAAAGAATATAATGTAGTCAATAGTGGAATGCCAGGTAATATAGTTTATAGTATTTGCATTGATTCTTCCAAACGCTTTTGGGTGGGAACGGATAAAGGGACGGCTTTGCTTGATTGTAAAACAGGTAAATGCAGCCAAGAACAGTTACCGGCAAATTTTTTAAGTAATGAGATTATCCGGTATATTAATGAGGGAAAGGATGGTTCATTGCATTTCTTTTTGTTGGAGAATAATAGATTATATGTTGTGGATAAAGAACTGAAAAAAAGTAGGTTGTTTACAGAAATAGCTCCTTTTAATATGGCTCAGGATGAAGAAGAAGGTTATTGGATGGGATGTGATGATGGTATATTGAAATCTGACAGGAATTTGTCTCACTTTTCTCTTTTTTCTGTAGATGGTTTGGTTGATGTCATGATGGGGGCTAGTCCGGGGGCTTCTATAGGACGATATAAACAAAAACAATTGTTAGTTCCTTGTATGAAAGGATTGGTAGTGGTGGATCCGGAGTCTTCTTATTATGTGACACCGTTACAGGTTACTGAGATGTTTGTAAATGGTGAGCGTTATGCCGATAATTATCAGATTAAATCAGATACTACCTTTGTATTAAAAGAATATGAGAATAATTTGACATTCAATTTTACTTCTTTGGAATACGAGAAACCGGATTTGATAAGATATCAGTATAAACTTGTCGGAAAAGATTCTGTTTGGAATTGGTTGAGAGGAGAAAATGAAGTGTCTTTTTTTAATCTGCCTGCAGGAGACTATGTATTTATGGTTCGAAAGGCATTGAATGAAGATTCTGTTTGTATGGTTACTTTTAGTATTCAAAAGAGTGGAATATGGATATGGCTTGTTTTTTTAGGTATGATATGTATTGGGATGATTGCCGGTTTTATTTATAGTAGACAGAAAAAAGTGAAAGCTTTAGATATTGATTCTGTAAAAGAAGAACCGGTTGGAATACAGGTTTCGAATAATAATGTGAAATTGAATGAGGAAGAAGCTCGAAAAGTGATGGAAGCATTGAAGGAATATATGGAAAAAAGTAGACCTTATCTGAATGTTGATTTAAAACAGTCAGAGGTGGCTGCTGCTATCGGATGTTCAGCTTATATTCTTTCTACTGTCTTTACTCATTATTTGAAGGTGGGATATTATGATTTTATAAATGGTTATCGTGTGGAGGAATTCAAGCAAGCTATAAAAGAAGGTAAACATCAAAAATATACTTTAGTGACTTTGGCTGAAAAATGTGGCTTTAAGTCGAAAACATCGTTCTTCCGTACTTTCAAGAAATTCACAGGATTTACTCCAAATGAATATATACAACATCAAGATGAAAACTGATGGATGAGAGTACCATAAATGAGTGGTACTCTTTTTATTTGTTTGAATATCAGTTGTTTATTTCTGATATGATTACTCTCTTTTGTTTGGAACTTATTACTCCTTTTTTTGTGAATGTTTTTTTCTCCTTTTCTATATATTTGCTATGTGATACTCTCCAATTATATCAGATGGCATGTCCGATAGGTCTGCACAGTATAAAGTATCAGATAGGGCGCGTTTCTTTGTTGAAGAGTATAATGAGTGATGTTATATTTATAAAATAAAAATAATGAGAAAGATAGTATTATTAATCGGTTTAATTTTGATGGCGTCTACTTCATTGGTAGCACAGAAATTTCCAAAAGTAATTTTATCGGGAGATTATCCCGATCCATCCATTATGCGTGATGGAAAGGATTATTATATGACACATTCTCCCTTTTATTATATGCCGGGGTTCTTGATATGGCATTCACAGGATTTGATGAATTGGGAGCCTGTTTGCCGGGTAATGCCCGAGTACGATGGGTCTGCTATGGCACCTGATTTATTGAAATATGGTGATACTTTTTATATTTATTATCCGGCGGCCGGGACAAATTGGGTTATTTGGGCAAAAGATATAAAGGGTCCTTGGAGTAAGCCGGTGGATTTGAAAGTAAGTGGGATTGATCCGGGGCATATAGTTGACAAGCAAGGTAACCGTTATCTTTATGTGGATAAAGGAGAAGTAATCCGCTTGACGGAAGATGGATTGTCAACTATAGGTAAAAAGCAGAAGGTATATGAGGGGTGGCTTTATCCTGATAAGTGGGATACGGAATGTATGTGCTTGGAATCACCGAAACTGAATTATCATAACGGTTATTATTACTTGACTTCTGCACAAGGAGGAACTGCCGGTCCTGCGACAAGTCACATGGTAGTGTCTGCTCGTTCAAAGAGTATAATGGGACCATGGGAAAATTCTCCTTATAATCCCGTTGTACATACTTATAGTGCAACGGATAACTGGTGGTCTAAAGGACATGGCACGCTGATTGATGATGTGAACGGTAATTGGTGGATTGTATATCATGCCTATGCAAAGGGATATCACACTTTAGGACGTCAGACGTTGATTGAACCTATTGAATGGACAGCGGATGGCTGGTATCGTACCAAATCTACTGCTACTTCGATTAAGCCGGATAAACAAATCAAGCATGGAATAGAACTGTCTGATGATTTTAACGAAGCTAATTTAGGGCTTCAATGGACTTTCTGGAAAGAATATGTTCCGAAAGCTTTGACTTTTGATAATGGAACCTTATGGATGAAAGCTAAGGGAAGAACTCCTGCTGACGGACGCCTGCTTCTAACAACTGCTGAAGATAAGAATTATGAAACTCAAGTAGAGATAAATATCGGCAATGGGAATACAGGCGGACTTGTTTTATTTTACAATGAAAACGCATATGCGGGAGTTGTTTCTGACGGAAAGAAGTTTATTGTCTATCAAAATGCAAGCAAGCAACTGGAATTACCTAATGAGTTGGGTAAACGTTTTATTGCTAAAATTCATAATCAGGGTAACAATCTGCGTATAATGGTGAGCAAAGATAGTAAGGAGTGGATTACCCTTGCGGAAAATGTTGATGTGTCGCAAATGCATCACAACAATTATCATGGTTTCTATGCCTTGCGTATAGGATTACTTTCTGCTGGAAAGGGAAGAGCCGGATTTAAACAGTTCCGATATAAGAATGCTGTTCCGCAGGAGAAAGATATGAGTGCTTATCTGATGGTATTCCACAAGGACGAGACGCATGGCTTGTATATGGCTGTCAGCCGTGACGGATATACTTTTACAGCCATGAATGACGGGGAACCGGTAATTGCCGGCGATACGATTGCCTATCAGAGAGGTATTCGTGACCCGCATATTTATCGTGGACCGGATGGCGCTTTCTATTTGGCAATGACAGACTTGCACGTGTTTGCAAAGCGGGACGGTTACCGGGAAACCGAATGGGAACGTGACCGCAATATGTATGGTTGGGGAAACAATTATGGACTGGTATTGATGAAGTCTTGGGATCTGGTTAACTGGAAACGCGCGAATATCCGTTTTGACAAGTTAACGGCAGGGTTGAGTGAGATTGGTTGTGCATGGGCGCCGGAGGTAACATACGATGAGAAAAAAGGGAAACTGATGATTTATTATACAATGCGTTTCAGAAATGAAGCGAATAAACTGTATTATGTATATGTAAATGATGACTTTGATACCATTGAGAGCTTACCGCAGATTTTGTTTGAATATCCTAATGAGGGTGTTTCTGCCATTGACGGAGATATCACGAAAGTAGGAGACAAATATCACTTGTTCTATGTTGCCCACGATGGACCTGCCGGAATCAAACAGGCTGTTTCAGATCGTGCGAACGGTGACTATGAATATGATCCACGCTGGTATGACTTTGAGCCCAAGGCTTGTGAGGCTCCTACTGTATGGAAGCGTATCGGAGAAGATAAATGGGTATTGATGTATGATGTATATAGTGTGACTCCTCATAATTTCGGTTTTATTGAAACGTCAGACTTTGTGAACTTTAAGAATCTGGGGCGTTTCAATGAAGGAGTGATGAAAACGACCAATTATAATGCTCCCAAACATGGAGCGGTTATTCATCTGACTACTGAAGAAGCAGATAATTTAGAGAAGTATTGGCAGAAGAATAAAAGGAAATATGTTTCTACTGCATCTATTCAAAAGAATCCGATTATTCAAGGATATTATGCTGATCCGGAAGTGATGTATTCAGAGAAAACGGGGAGGTATTATATTTATCCGACGTGTGATGGTATTCCCAACTGGGGGAGTACACAGTTTAAGGCTTTTTCTTCGAGTGACTTGGTGAACTGGAAAGAAGAAGGGGGGATTTTGGATTTGAAAAATGTTTCGTGGGCAAAAAAGAATGCATGGGCTCCAAGTATTATTGAAAAGAAGCAGGCAGATGGCAACTATAAGTATTATTATTACTTTACTGCGGAAAAGCAGATTGGTGTGGCTATATCCGACCATCCTACAGGTCCTTTTATTGATTCAGGGAAACCTTTGATTGGACGGGAACTGCCTAAGGGGATGCCGAGAGGACAGAATATTGATCCGGATGTATTTACAGATCCTGTAAGTGGAAATACTTATCTGTATTGGGGAAACTATTATATGGCTGTGTGTGAGTTGAATGATGATATGGTATCGGTGAAACCAAATACAACCCGTATTCTGATAGGTCATGATGCTCATTATAGCGAGGCGGCTCATGTGTTTTATAGGAACGGCTATTATTATTTTACATGGTCTAAGAATGATACGAGAAGTACGGAGTATGAGGTGCGTTATGTACGTTCTAAATCTCCGGTGGGGCCGATAAATCCAGCAGAAAGTCAGGTCGTTATTTGTAAGAAACCGGAACAGGGAATTTATGCCACCGGACATCATTCGGTAGTACAAGTGCCGGGGAAGGATGAATGGTATATTGTTTATCATCGTTTTAAATTTCCAGATGCTGTGACCAAAGGAAGGGATGCCGGCTATCATCGCGAGGTGTGCATAGATAAACTGGAATTTAATACGGATGGAACAATCAAAAAAGTGGTTCCGACTCTTTAAATCGAAATTAATAAACTATTGAAACTCAAATTATATATAATGAAACAGAAAAAGAATCTGATATCAGTTTTGCTTCTATTGTTTTTTTCAAGTTGGGCAAGTGCGCAAAATATTCCTGTGAAACTAAATGTGGATGCGGGACGGCAGATTGCTACTGTAACCAAGTTGTTTAACGGTTCTAATATCGAGGACCTTAATAATCAGACAAATGGTGGAATATTCAGTCAATTGCTTCATGGAGAGGCCTTTGAAGAAAATATTGACATTGATTTCCTGAATTTGGATAAGGCTGACTACTCTAAAATATATGTAGTATTGGATGAAAGGAGAATTCCTCATTTGATTACACAGACGGATATTTATCATCGTATCCCATGGAATAACCTGACAGAAAAATATGACTTTAATTCCAAAGACATTTATGATGCCAAACCTTTCAAGCATCCCCGGGTCATTTCGGGATGGAAGTTCCCCGGTCGTTTTCTTGTGTTTGACTCATTACCTGCTCCTATACAAAAGGTTATGCTTGAACGTATTAATGGGAATGAACAGATATCCAAGTATTGGAGTAAAATGTTGTTAGGAAGTCCGCAATATAATTACGAACTGGTGCATGACGGAGAAGCTTATATCGGGCGTCAGACGCAAACAATCTGTTTTAAAGGAGGCTCGGGAGAAGTCGGACTCACTAATCATGGCTTATATAGAATGGGGATACGGTTTGATAAAGGAAAATCTTATGATGGCATTTTGAGAATCAAGTCAGATTCACCGGAGACTGTATATATATCGCTTCGTGATGAAAAAGGAACCGTGATTGCAGAGGAACCATATTCTCTGAAAGGGGATGGCTCTTATGAAAGAGTACAGTTTAAGTTGGTACCTGATGCTGACGTAACTCGGGGAAGTTTCGGAATATCGCTTAAAAAGCCCGGAAAAATAGAGCTTGGATTCGCTTTTCTGCAACCGGGAGAATGGGGACGGGTGAAAGGTTATCCCATTCGGAAGATGTTTGTGGACGTATTGAAGAAACAGGGGATTGCCGCTTTTCGTTATAATGGTTCTATGGTTGATGTAGGTGCGGATACTTATTTGTATCGTTGGAAAAAAATGATAGGCCCGATTGATGAACGTAGGGTAACTCTTCGAAGTGGATTTAATTTATATGCTACTCATAGTTTCGGTTTTGAAGAAATGCTGCAAGCAGCAGAAGTGATTGATGCAGTTGCCATTATCGGTATGAGCATGGATGAGTCTTATGAGGATATCCGGGATTTTGTAGAATATGTGAATGGAGATGCTACTACCAGATGGGGGGCGTTGCGGGCTAAATACGGACATCGGGAGCCTTATCGTTTGAAATACATACAGGTGGACAATGAACGCCCGATTACGCGTGGGTATATTGAATGTGTGAAAAAGTTTGCGGAGGCAGCATGGGAGGTAGATCCTGAAATGTCGATTATGACTTCACTTAACATCGGTCGCGGATACACCAAAGGGACACCGGAATATAAACTGGCATCTGATATGGTATCATGGTTCATTTCAAAAGGAAAACAGGATAAACTGGCTTGGGACCCTCATTATAGTGGAACCAGATCGTTTGCTGATACAAAAGATTTGTTTGAAAATGAGATGGGGATAGTGCTTCAGAGAGAATTGGCGCAGGATTTTCCCGGATTTAAGTTGAATCTGCATCCTATGGAAGAGAATGGTAGCCGGTGTGACTGGGATCGCGGTTTAGCTCATGCAAATAATTGGAATACCTTACAACGTTATGGTGATTGTTTCCGTATGCTGGGTACGGCTAATACTTTCCAGCCGCATGGTTTGCATTATATATGGGATCAGGGACGTATTCATTATACAGCCGATACTATATGGTTCCAACCTTCAGCACATATTGATGAAATGATGATAAAGACGTGGAAACCTAATGTTGTCGCAACTTCCACCAGTGATGAAGCCCTTGATATTACAGCTAAAATCAATGATTCGAAAACAGAAATGACTCTCTATGTTGTTAACTTGAGTGACCAACCTCGGGAAGCTATATTGAATATTGATAATTTCCGTTACAAATCCAAAGTGGAGGTTCAAACGATTGGCGACTGTGAACTTACAGAGTTTAATACGTATGAGAATAAGGATAATGTAGTATTTAAGCCTTCTCAGGCGGTCTTTTCCAGAAAGAACACTAAATACACATTCCCTAAATACTCGTACACTGTAATTACTCTTAGAAAATAGAAAGCATGAAAAGAATAAAGCACCTTTTAGTCTTATGTTTTTGTCTGATACTGGCTTTGCCGGTATCAGCGCATATTGATGAAATAATGAATGGGCCGGATTCAGTCTACATTTTCCCATACCCTACGTTAAATGACGGAGGAAGGAGAGGAATGCAGTTTGTCTGGAGTTCGGACGGGGAAAATTGGCAAAATGTAGCTGACGGGCAAGTATTCGTGAAGTGTGACTTCGGCCCTTGGAAGAAAATGTATGAACCTTATCTGACGCAGAGCCGCGTGGACGGAACATGGCATTGTTTCTGGAATCTGACTCCGGATGGAGAGGCGATGGCTTATGTATCTTCTGTTGATTTGATAAAATGGAAACCGCAACATTTCTTTATGGCATCTGAAAAAGGAAAATATGCCGTGGAGAACTGCAATGAGCCGATTAGAAAAACGGTGTGGATAGGTGACAAACAGGTGACCGGTTGGGCTCTGAAAGTTGCTTATAAGCAGATTATTGCGATGAACCGTTATGGGGATCACCGGGCGTACAGACAGACATTGCGGGGAGAGCGCACTGCGCAGGATGGAAGCCGTTTTGCAGGATTGAAACCTGTGACGGCCCGAATCAAAGTGGAAGAAGAAAATACTAAGCCTATCAGTGAGCATTTGATAGGGGTATTCTTTGAAGACTTGAATTATGCGGCAGACGGCGGACTCTATGCAGAGCTGATTCAAAATCGTGACTTTGAATATTCTCCTAAAGACGGGAATAAAGACAAGGATTGGAATAGTATGTATGCTTGGAGTGTTCAGGGGAATAATGCGATA
Source organism: Phocaeicola sp. GP0067 (assembly GCF_031119655.1). NCBI lineage: Bacteria > Pseudomonadati > Bacteroidota > Bacteroidia > Bacteroidales > Bacteroidaceae > Phocaeicola > Phocaeicola sp. GP0067. The sequence goes on along the minus strand of NZ_JAVHZY010000013.1, from coordinate 118,265 downwards.
TTTACAATCGGAACGGATCATCCGATTCATGCCAATAATCCGCATTATGCTATCCTGAATATTCAAGAGCCGGGAGCGTCGTTGGTCAATGAAGGCTATGGTGGTATTGTTGTGCGAAAAGGGGAAAAATATGATTTCTCTATGTTTTCCAAGATTATGAATGGGAAAAAAGGAGGAAAGACAGTTATACGTTTGATGTCAAAAGACGGGAAAGAGCTTGCCCGGACAACCTTGTCGGTTTCTTCCAGAGACTGGAGAAAACAAACTGCAGTGCTGAAGGCTGTAGCAGATGCCGATAGTGCCCTGTTGGCCATATCGCCGCAAGTGGAAGGAGAATATGCTTTGGATATGATTTCATTATTTCCGCAGAAAACGTTTAAAGGGCATAAAAACGGGCTTCGTGCTGACCTGGCACAGGCAATAGCGGATATTCATCCGCGTTTTGTGCGTTTTCCCGGTGGTTGTCTGGCACATGGTGACGGAGTGGATAATATCTATAACTGGAAAGAAACAATTGGCCCGCTGGAAGCCCGAAAATCTGCACCTAATATCTGGAGATATCATCAGACACGAGGTTTGGGATATTTTGAATATTTCCAGTTCTGTGAAGATATAGGAGCTGAACCGCTTCCGGTAGTGGCTGCCGGTGTACCATGTCAAAATTCAGGGATAGGGGGGCCTAGCCATCATTCTACAGATATCATTACCAGTAACGGTCAGCAAGGCGGTATTCCGATGGAAGAGATGGGACAATATATTCAGGATGTTTTGGATCTGATAGAATATGCCAATGGCGACGCGAAGAAAACGGTGTGGGGACGGGAACGGGCAAAAGCCGGACATCCTGAACCTTTTAATCTGAAATACCTCGGAGTGGGTAATGAGGATATGATAAGTGATATTTTTGAAGAACGTTTCACGATGATTTATAAGGCTGTCAAAGAAAAATATCCGGATATTGTGGTAATAGGGACGACCGGCCCCTTTAGCGAAGGGACAGACTATGAAGAGGGCTGGGCGTTGGCAGACAAGTTGGGAATACCGATGGTGGATGAACATAATTATAATTCGCCGGGCTGGTTTATTCACAATCAGGATTATTATGACCATTATGACCGTAAGAAATCGAAAGTCTATTTAGGTGAATATGCGGCACATATACCGGGACGTCACAGTAATATGGAAACAGCTCTGGCTACGGCTCTGTTCCTTACCTCAGTAGAACGTAATGCAGATGTGGTGACAATGACTTCCTATGCACCGCTTCTTGCTAAAGAAGGGTATATCCGGTGGAATCCGGATTTGATTTATTTCAATAACAAGGAAGTGAAACCGACAGTGGATTATTATGTGCAACAGTTATACGGGCAAAATGCCGGTAATGAATATATTACTTCCAAAGTGTCATTGGATAATAATCAGACCTCGGTGAGGAAACGTATAGGAGTGTCAGTTGTTCGTGATGTCCCAAGCGGAGATTTGATTATAAAGTTGGTAAATATGCTTCCAGTGAATGTAAATGCAGAATTGGAATTTCCTTTATTAAAGGGGAAACACATGACAGCTGTTAAAACTGTGCTAGTTGGTCGGCCTGATGATAAAGAGGTACATCCTATATCAGAAAATATGGATGTGGGTGAACAATTCCTTTGTGAATCACCGGCTTATTCGTTTATTGTAATTCGAATTCCAGAGATTGAGAAGTAATAATTCAGATAAAATTTATATTATTGTTGTGTAAAAAAGCATTTAGGGTTGTTGAAATAGGGACTGTCCAAAAATGGAGAGTCCCTATTGTTATTTGTCATTTAAAGCTTTTTTAAATTAGGTAACTGTTAAGAAAAAGTTTTTAATTAAGTGTTTTTTATTTTTTAATCGTATCTTATTTACAAATGGATTTTGAATAAAATGTTTTGAAAGCTATGAATTTAGGAAGACTCTTGTTTTTTATTTCAGAATGGTGGATGGAAATATCAGATTTAAAAAAGGTAACATTCATAAAGAAAATTGTATTGTATCTTTTGTTGCTATTTTGTTATACTGCTACTGCTCAAGAATGGCAATGGTCTGTACGGTTAAAGGGATTTATATCTTCCGAAACAGGTAAAGAACCGACAGCTTTTTTGTGGATACCTTCCGATTGTTATCAGTTACGTGCTGTAATGGTAGGAAAGCATAATATGAGTGAAGAAACCTTATTTGAGATGCCGCGTTTCCGGGAAGCATTGTCTCGAATGGGAATAGGATTAGTATGGATCACTCCCGGTATTGACCAGCAATGGGATGTGACAAAAGGAACTCAGAAGATTTTCAATCAGATGATGAATGATTTGGCAGAAATCAGCGGTTATTCAGAATTGGAACATATACCTATAGTTCCTGTCGGTCATTCGGCAATGGCTACTTATCCGTGGAACTTTGCCGCCTGGAATCCTGAACGGACATTGGCTGTTATTTCTTTGCATGGCGATGCACCTCGTACTAATTTGTGTGGTTATGGCAGAGAGAATTTGGAATGGGGAAGGACGCGTAATATAGATGGTATTCCGGGATTGATGATTGAAGGAGAATATGAATGGTGGGAGGCACGGGTGAATCCTGCTTTAGCGTTTCGGATGATGTATCCTGAAAGTTGTATTTCCTTTTTGTGTGATACAGGACGTGGACATTTTGATGTGGCTGAGCAAACTGCTGATTATATAGCCTTATTTCTGAGAAAAGCGTTGGAATACCGTTTGTCCGGACATTCTTCTTTGAATGAGCCTGTTAGTTTGAAAAAACTGAACCCGAAAGAAGGATGGTTGGCCGAGCGTTGGCATCCGGAGCAGAAAAACAGGGCTAAGGCAGCTTCATTTCATGACTATAAAGGAGATAAACATGACGCATTTTGGTATTTTGATAAAGAAATGGCTGAATTGACTGAAGCTCGTTATGTAAAGTATAAAGATAAACAGATGCAATATCTTGGATTTATGCAGAGAGGTCAGTTGGTAAAATATGCTGCCGGACAACATGCCGGAATTATTGCTGGTTTCTATCCGGAAGCCGACGGTTTAACTTTTCACGTAAAAGGGGTATATACGGATTCTTTGCGTTCCTTACCGGTGAAGGAGCATGCCAATGGCAAGATTGAAATAACCCGTATTTGTGGTCCGGTAGCAAAAGTGAACGATACTACTTTTACCGTGCGTTTTTATAGAATGGGAATGGATAATCCAAGGCGTACCGGTGATATTTGGCTGTTGGCTGCTAATGAGGGGGATGGAAAATATAAAAGTGCGGTGCAACAACTCAATATCCGCATTCCTTATCGGAATACAGAAGGAAAACGTCAATATATACTTTTTCCAGGGATAGAAGATGTAAGGGAGGGAGTGAAGTCTGTATCTTTAGAGGCTGTTTCTGATTGTGGATTACCTGTATATTATTATGTAAAAGAAGGACCTGTTGAGTTGCAAGGTAATAAGCTAGTTTTTACAAAGATTCCTTCTCGCAGTAAATTCCCGATAAAAGTTACTGTTGTAGCCTGGCAGTACGGGATTGCCGGACAGGTACAGACGGCTGATCCCGTGGAACGTAGTTTTTTGATCAAAAAATAATCTAAGTGAAATGAAAGCTTATTTTACGCAAAGGTTTACGTGCTTTTGATTAAGCTGCTTATTCTTATTTTGGAAGATTCTTGAAGAAGGCAGTGGAGTTGCTGTATAACTCCAAACGTGGTGTGTTGTATCTTGTTGTAGAAAAATAAAGTAAGAATGGTGGTGGCAGCATGCTTTTCAAAGTGTCGAAAACGCCTGCTGCTACCACCTCTTGTAATTCACTGTTTATGGTGGCTTTGCGGGGGTGAGTGGTGGCAGTGGCAGCACTTCTTTAAATTCTGTTGTAGGTGTTTTTTTAGAGAGAACATATAAAAGAAATCATCTTTGCGAAATAAAAAGAAAAGGTAATTATTTAGGTAGGATAATTTTTAAAGAATGATCCTTTTTGCTATCTTTGTCCATTGAAAATGAATAAATTATATTCTTATGGAATTACAAGATAAATATATCCGCTTTGATTGGGCTGTTAAGCGTCTGCTGCGTCATAAAGCTAATTTTGGTGTGCTCGAAGGATTCCTTACGGTACTGATAGGTGATGAAATTCATATAGTGGAGATTTTGGAAAGCGAGGGTAACCAGCAAACGGAGAATGATAAGTTCAACCGAGTTGATATCAAAGCTCTCAATAGTAAAAATGAGATTGTTATCATCGAGATTCAAAATACGCGTGAGCTGTATTATTTGGAGCGTATCCTGTATGGAGTAGCCAAAGCCATTACAGAACATATCTCATTGGGTGAAACTTATTATAAAGTTAAAAAGATATATTCTATCAGCATTCTTTATTTCGATATTGGTCATGGAACTGATTATCTTTATCATGGGCAGAATATATTTAAAGGAGTGCATACAGGAGACTTTCTTCAAGTGAGTACTCGGGAAAAGGATGCCATTGTGCCCCGTATGCCTTCCGAAATTTATCCGGAGTATTTTCTGATCCGTGTGAATGAGTTTAACAAGGTGGCGGTGACCCCTTTAGAGGAATGGATAGAATATTTGAAGACGGGTATTATCCGTCCTGACACGACTGCTCCCGGATTGGGTGAGGCACGTGAAAAATTGAAATATTATTCAATGACGCCTCAGGAACGCCATGCCTATGATGAACATCTTAGCGCTTTGATGATCCAGAATGATGTTCTTGATTCTGCTAAGTTGGAGGGAAAGATAGAGGGACGATTAGAAGGACGTGCGGAGGGTCGTGAAGAAGGTCGTGAAGAGGGCATTAAAGAAGGTGTTCTTCGAAATGCCCGGAGAATGAAAGAAAAAGGATTCTCTACAGAAGATATTATGGAAATTACAGGATTGACATTCGAAGAGGTTAGTCAGTTGTAATTCCATGTTTGGTTAAATAAATCCACAGGTGGCTTCTTAAGGTATCTGTGGATTTTTTATTTTACGCAAAGGTTTACGTGCTTTTTGTTAAGCTGACTTATATTTAGGTCAGCTTAATCTTTTTATTTTTGAGCACATAAATAAACGATTTGTTAACGTGTAATGAATGACACAATGAAAAAACTCTTCTTTTTAATAGCGGCAAGCTTCTTTTTAACTTCAGTAGATGCGCAGATAACCGAGCGTGAACGTCCTGCCGAATGGCAGCATTTAGTAAAAGGCGCACGTTTTATGGACCGTTTCCTTCCTATGCCGGACGGCATTCAGATTAAGGGGATTTGGGGTACAGACAGTGTACTGAATCGTTATGTGGATAATGGAATAGAACTTCCCGGAGTTTCTTTTTGGGGAGGAAATATATTGCAGGATACGGATGGTAAATACCATTTGTTTGTGTGTGGCTGGCCCGAGGATTCTCCGAAAGGGCACATGTTTTGGTCGAATTCTACTGTTTTTCATGCAGTAAGTGATCGGTTGGAAGGACCTTTTAAAATTCAAAATTCTGTGGGAAAAGGACATAATCCGGAAGCGTTCCGGTTAAAGGATGGCCGTGTCGTGGTCTATGTGATTGACGGTTACTATATAGCAGATGGGGTGGACAGCAAGGTGTGGACGTATGGTAAATTCAGTTTTGATTCTCGTGACCGAAAAATCATAGAGGGGCTTTCCAATTTGACTTTTGCCCGCCGTCAGGATGATTCTTACTTGATGGTATGTCGGGGTGGAGGTGTCTGGATTAGCAAAGACGGACTTTCACCTTATATGCAGTTGACTGACAAACGAGTTTATCCGGATGTGGAAGGCAGATTCGAAGATCCCGTGGTATGGCGGGATGAGTTGCAATACCACTTGATCGTGAATGACTGGTTGGGCAGAATTGCTTTCTATCAGCGTTCCAAGGACGGAGTGCATTGGGTGACAGAACAAGGGGAAGCATACGTGCCGGGTGTATCATTCCATAAGGATGGAGCGGTGGAACATTGGTTTAAATATGAGCGCCCTAAAGTTTTTCAGGATGAGAAGGGGCGTGCTGTCCAAATGAATTTTGCCGTGATTGATACCATTAAATGGAACGATCTGCCTAACGATAAACATAGTTCTAAAAATATAAGTATTCCTCTGAATAAAGGAATGCTATTGTCTGTTTTGAATGAAGAAGAGATCACTCCGTCTACTCGTACCATTGAGGTAAAGATTGCTGCCGAATCAGGTTTTAATCCGCAGACAGATGTGGATGTAAAGTCGTTGCGATTCGGTTCATTTACCGAAGTGAATTTTGGACGTGGTTGCAAGCCTGTGAAGACCAAGGTTTCGGGCAAAGATTTGATTGTGGTCTTTAAAGCGAAGGGCAGTGGCATCACTTCGGATGAATTTGCTCCTAAAATGATAGGTAAAGATAAAAAAGGGAATATGTTGTATGGTTATGCCCGTTTGCCATACGTGAATTATCGGCCGGCTCTGCTCTCCGCCCGTCGCCCTCTGTTTGATAAAGACAAAGGTGGGTTGAAGGTAGAGATACAGAACTTTGGTTTGTCTGCATCGGAACCGACGGAAGTTGAGGTGATATGCAACGGTTCCAGCCAAAGAAGGATTGCTTTGAAAACATTGCAACCTTATGAGATTGAGTGTCTGATGTTTGATTCGGATATGTTACTATCAGATGATAACGCATCGTATGAAGTGGTATTCTTTCAGGAAGGAAAAGAGGTGGAACGGAATAAATTCTAGAAGATAAGATCATTGTTGATGAGAAAATGGTTAATAGGCTTTTATTTTTGAGTGGAAAATGCTTATCAAACGTATTTAAAAAGAAAAGCATAAAAATGAAAAAGTTATTAGCCTTTTGTCTTATGGTGTGTTGTGCGGTTGCACAGGCTCAGTTGGTGACTTATCCCGAAGGATTGAAAACAGGTATGCCTCATAATGATGATTATACAGTCCGTGTCCGTGTTCCGGGGGGTGAATGGAAAGACCTGTTTGAATATAATGTGCAGGTGGATATGGATAGGGTACAAGATGCTTCGATGGTACAGTTTGATATGGGCAGTCCTGTGGAGGTAATGGTAAAAAAGAATAATGGAACGATTCATGAGGTAGATATTCGTCCGCAGGTAAATGATATACGCTATGTACAATATAAGAATGTGATTACATTTATGCTTGATAAACCCCGATATCTTTCTGTGGAGTTTAATGGGGATAGGTTGCATAACCTTCATGTGTTTGCCAATCCGATGGAAACGGAGACTTACTCGAAAGAAGAGAAAGGAGTGATGTATTTTGGGCCGGGAGTGCATCGACCTAAAGATTTGCCAAACAATCAGATAAGGATACCAAGTAATACGACGGTTTATTTGGCTCCGGGAGCAGTTGTGAAAGCAAAACTATGGGTGGATAAAGCCGAAAATGTACGTATTGTGGGTAGAGGTATCTTGGATCATCCTATTCGTGGCATTGAAATAACAGATTCTAAAAATGTAGTGGTGGATGGCATAACGGTGATCAATCCGGATCATTACACGGTATTCGGAGGAGGTGCTGTAGGGGTGACAATCAGAAATTTGAAATCTTTTAGTTGCAAAGGTTGGAGTGATGGCATTGACATGATGTGCTGTCACGATGTATTGATAGACAATGTGTTTATGCGTAATAGTGATGACTGCATTGCTTTATATAATCATCGTTGGAACTGGTGGGGCGGTTCGGATAATATCACTGTACAGAATTCCATTCTTTGGGCGGATATTGCTCATCCTATCAATGTAGGTGGTCATGGTGATCCGGAATCCTTGACAGGTGAGACCATTGAAAATTTGATTTTTCGGAATATTGATATTTTGGAACATGATGAAGATGATGTGCCTTATCAGGGATGTATGGCTATAGATGCCGGTGATAGAAACAGGGTGAAGAATATTTTATTTGAGGATATTCGGGTGGAAAGTATTCAAGAAGGAAAATTGTTCCATATCAACATTCGTTTCAATCCTAAATATGACAAACAGCCCGGACAGAGCATTGATGGAGTAACTTTCCGTAATATTATTTATAACGGAGTAGGCGAGAATCCTTCGTTGATAAAAGGGCTGGATAAAGAAAGGATGGTGCGGAATATTACGTTTGAAAATGTGGTGGTTAATGGAGAGAAAATAAAGGATTTAAAGGGGTTTATCACGAATGAATATATCGAAGGAATAAAGATAAAGTAGAAAAAAACTGTTTTATAGTTGGATCTATTTATGAAAAGAGAGAAAAGCATTGAGTGTTTTTCTCTCTTTTATCGTATTATGTAGCAAGTTTGAATGTCAATTGAGGAACTAATTAGAAAAAGACAATGAAGAAGAAAATTTTAGTTGTTGCCGGGTTATTGGCTATGTCGGGTGCTTTGACGGCCCAGTCTGTTTATCCCGGCCAACATGCCGGAAAGTTGAAGAGAGAAACCGTGGCTCCGATGAAAGTCAAGAGTTTTGATTTGAAAGATGTTCGTTTGCTTCCAAGCCGTTTTCGTGAAAATATGATGCGTGACTCTGTATGGATGGCTTCTATAGAGGTGGACAGGCTGTTACATAGTTTCCGTACCAATGCTGGCGTGTTTGCAGGTCGTGAAGGTGGTTATATGACAGTAAAGAAGTTAGGTGGATGGGAGTCCTTGGACTGTGAATTGCGTGGACACACCACAGGGCACTTGCTTTCTGCCTACGGCTTGATGTATGCGGCAACCGGCAGTGAACAGTTCAAACAAAAAGGGGATAGTCTGGTGAATGGCCTGGCGGAGGTACAAACCGCATTGGGTAACGGCTATCTGAGTGCTTATCCTGAAGAATTGATCAATCGTAACATCCGTGGCACCAGTGTATGGGCACCGTGGTACACGCTTCATAAACTTTTCTCTGGATTGATAGACCAGTATCTTTACAGTGACAATCAGAAAGCTTTGGAGGTTGTTGTTCGTATGGCCGACTGGGCATATCATAAACTCAAACCTTTGGATGAGACTACACGTCAAAAAATGATACGGAATGAATTTGGTGGAGTGAATGAGTCCTTTTATAATTTGTATGCGATAACCGGGGACGAACGTCATCGGTGGCTGGCTCAATTCTTTTACCATAATGAAGTGATTGATCCGTTAAAGGAACTACGTGATGATTTGGGTACTAAACATACCAATACATTCATTCCGAAAGTGATAGCCGAAGCTCGCAATTATGAATTGACAGAGGATGAGAACAGCAGAAAGTTATCCGATTTCTTTTGGCATACTATGATAGACCATCATACATTTGCCCCTGGATGCAGTAGTGACAAGGAACATTATTTTGACCCGGCCCGGTTCTCCAAGCATGTGTCAGGTTATACTGGGGAAACGTGTTGTACCTATAATATGTTGAAACTGTCCCGTCATTTGTTCTGCTGGACAGCCGATGCTGCCATTGCGGATTATTATGAACGGGCCCTTTACAACCATATTTTGGGACAGCAAGATCCTCAGACCGGTATGGTAACATATTTCCTGCCCTTGCTTTCAGGCTCGCATAAGGTGTATAGTACGAAAGAAAATTCTTTCTGGTGTTGTGTGGGAAGCGGTTTTGAGAACCATGCTAAATATGGAGAAGCTATTTATTATCACAATGACAAAGGCATTTATGTGAATCTTTTTATCCCCTCGGTGGTTAATTGGCGCGAGAAAGGATTGACTCTCCGGCAGGAAACGGATTTTCCGGCAGAGGAGACCACTGTTCTGACCATAAGAGCCCAAAATCCTGTAGAGACTACGGTTTATCTTCGTTATCCTTCATGGAGCAAGGGAGTGAAAGTGTTTGTGAATGGCAAAAAGATAGCGGTGAAACAGAAGCCAGGTTCATATATTGCCATTACTCGTCTATGGAAAGACGGTGACCGTATTACGGCTGATTATCCTATGTGTCTCCGTGTGGAAACGACCCCGGATAATCCTCAAAAAGGAGCGTTGGTTTATGGTCCGGTAGTGTTGGCCGGTAAGCGGGGAACAGAAGGAATGCAGGCACCTGCGCCCGATTCCAATCCTGCTTTGTACAATGATTATTATACGTATGATTATCATATCCCTGCAGGACTTCGCACTACGTTAAAACTCGATGTCAAGCATCCTGAACGCAGTGTACAGCGTGTCGGTACGGAATTAAAGTTTACGACTTCGCAAGGAGATGTGATAGAACCGTTGTACAATATTCATCGGCAGCGTTATGTGGTATATTGGGATTTGGAGAAAGAATAAATTTCATTATTAGATGAGTAAATGAATCCTTTGATTCGTATTTATATATGGTTTGACTAATCAAATGATATAGGAATATGAATAGAGGATTCGTTTTTATTTTGATATTGGCTGTTGGCTTGGTTGTGACTTCTTGTTTACGGCAAGGTAAACAGAATGTAACTTATGATTTTACCCCTTTGGATTCCATAATCAGTACCTGGATGGATAAGGGATACTATCCGGGGGGAGCAATATGTGTGATAAAGAATGATTCAGTGTTGTTTGAAAAGACGTATGGCTCTTTCACCGGAGATACAAAAGTGTATGTCGCTTCTGCCGGCAAGTGGGTGGCTGCTGCCGTAATTGGTGCGGTAGTGGACCGGACGGATTTGAGTTGGGATGATCCTGTAGAGAAGTGGTTACCGCAGTTCAGGGGCGATGCGAAAGGCGATATCCTTTTGCGTCAATTACTCTCTCATACTTCCGGTGTACGTCCTTACCTGCCTGCTCCCCGGGTGGACAATTACAATCATTTGGATTCGGCTGTCACAGAGATATTGCCTTTGGATACTGTTTTTGCACCGGGAATTCGATTTGAATATGGAGGATTGGCCATGCAAATAGCCGGACGTATGGCCGAAGTAGCTATGGGGGAAGAGTTTGAATTTTTATTTCAGAAATTAATTGCCGTTCCTTTGGAAATGACTGGCTCTCATTTTACTCCGGTTAATACTGACGGGGGACATGCTCCTATGTTGGGAGGTGGATTGTGTACCACGCTGAATGATTATATCCGTTTCTTGAAAATGATTTATCATAACGGACGTTTCGGGAACAAAGAGATATTGAAACCGGAAACAGTTCAAACTATGCAGGCAGATCAGGTACGGAATGCTGTTGTTGCTCCTGGTGAGTATGTTGAGAAAGCGTTAGGACAGCACCACACTGGTATCTATGGATTAGGTGAATGGCGTGAACTGGTTGATGAGACTACAGGAGAAGCTTATCAGATTAGTTCTCCCGGATGGGCTGGTGCTTACCCGTGGATAAATAAACGTGATAGCGTGTATGGTTTCTTTATAGCTCACGTACAGGGAGGAGCTAATAAAAAAGACGGCTTCTCTTCTTTTTATGGCAGTCCTGTCCTGTCTGAAACGGTAACCAAGATAGTAAATCAATAAATGAGTATGAAAAATATTTTAGTAACCTTTATTTTATGGATAGGGTGTATGTCGGCTGTTCAGGCGCAGCAACACCCTTGTGTATATGTTTCTCCGGCGGATAGAGCGTCTGTTCTGCAAAAAGTGAAAAATGAGCCTTGGGCTGGGGAAGCCTTTGCAGCTATCCGCTCCAAAGTGGAAAAATATGTGGATCGTCATCAGACTGATCCCGAATGGATAACTTCCCGGCTGGCCATGTATTGGAAAGATGGAGAGCGCTATACCCAATGTTATTTGAAAAAACAGAATTGGGACTATGGAGAGGGGAATGCTCCTGTTCCCACTGTAAGAATGCCGGGAATGCGTACTTGGAATAAGTATGTCAATGTTCCGCTGGAGGACCGCACTCCTTATAATGAAACAGGTGATATGTGGGGAATTAATAAATTAAATCCTTCGGAGCCTTCGGTCAAAGTGCCTTATAAGGAAAGCGGGCACATGATACGGGGGAATAATGTCGAGATCTTGACATTAGCAGAAAATGCCGCTTTTGTTTATTGGGTGACAGGAGAAGAGAAGTTTGCCCGTTTTGCCACAGATATATTTAATGTGTGGTTGGTAGGGACGTATTATATGAATCCTATTTTGGACCCTGAAAAGTCGTGTGGCAGTGTCGGTGGTTGGGAACCGGGAGGTATTTGCGGCTATTATGATTACGAACAGATACATGATGATTTGGTAATGCATGCGGCAATGGCGTATGATTTTGCTTTCGATTATTTGATACGGCATCCTCATGCTCATCTGAAAGCAATTGGGAAAGATACAAAAACGGTAGCTGCCGAAGTCTTTAAGCGTTTTATCAATATAGGGCTGGTACGCGGTGGCAAATCGGGTAACTGGAATGTGAACGGGTGGAATATAATGCTGCGTCCTATGTTGGTGCTCGATCATAATGAGGCTTATGCTGACGGTAAAGGAAAAGAGTATTATTTGAATCTGCTGGTGAACGAATCTACTCCCTATCATGATGCCATTCCCGATATATTGAAAACTTACGATCGGGTGACAGGGCTGTGGCCGGAATCTCCCGGTTATTCATTCGGTACAGTGCAGTCATTGCTTGATTGGGCGGCTCCCTTGAAACGTGCCGGGATAGATATCATAGCCGGTAACCCCATTTTGCAGAAAGCTGCAATGGCTGTATTTCCTTGGATGGACGATGCAGCCAATATGGTGGTGTTCGGTGATTCACGTGGGGGAAGTGCTAATTTCCAGACGTTTGAAAATCTGCTGACTTATTATACCGGAACAGATAATAAGGAGGGGGTGGAAAAAGTGGCAAGTGCCTTGAACAAAGGGATTTCTCAAAAGAAATACTCCAGAAATAATGCCGGTTGGACAGGGCTTTGTACCTATACAGCTACCATCCCGTCTGTACGTGCAGAGAGTAATGAGCGTGCGTCTTATTCTCCCCATCATCGTTTTATTACAATGAAGAACTGGGAGGGAGATTATAAAATGATGTTCACTCTGTATGGTGGTAAAAAAGGATACCATCTCACTCCGAACGGGTTGGCTTTACAATTCTATGCGTATGGTTATGCGTTGGCTCCGGATGCAGCGGCTTATGAGTCCTATTGGAGCAAAGATCATGGATACCATCAGTCTCCTACAGGTTCTAATACGGTTTTACCCGGATATACGGAAGGAGATATCACGATTCATGCTATGGAACCTATGGTGAAGGAGGGAGAATTCGTAAATGAAAGGGAATTAACTCCTTACCTCAACTTTGCCGATGTGTCTGCCGGTGAGAAAAGAAGAATGGTCGCTATGGTCCGTACCTCGGGGAATAGTGGTTATTATGTGGATATTTTCCGGTCGGACAGGGCGGATAATGATTATTTGTTCCATCATGTAGGTACTTCGATGGAAATCACTGATTCGGAAGGGAGCAAGCTTCCCGGTGAGGCTTTGGAGAAGTTTGACAAGACGTGGCATGAAGGATATCATTGGTTTTCCAATCTGCATAAATCCGATTATAACCAGAATTTCATCGCTTCATGGAGTATGCCCGAAGATATAACGGCGCGTTTATGGATGACAGGAGGTGAGGGACGTGAAATTTATCAGGTGGATGCTCCCCCGACTACAATGAATAAAGGGTTGACTCCCGGCGATATTTGTATGCCTCCTATGCCGACTCCTGCTTTGATTGTCCGTCAGGAAGGTAATAATGCTCATACTCATCCTTTTGTTTCTGTTTATGAAGCGTATAAAAAGAGTGGTCCGAATGTGCTCGGTGTAGAAGCCTTGCAGGGAGATGATGGCTGTACCGGGGTGAAGGTGAATACGGCGGACGGATATGCGGATTATCTGTTCAGTGCGACGGACATGCAGGCTCATCATCCTTCCAAACGTGTTTCATTCTGTGGCGGGTTAGGATTGATAAGAGAAAAAGAAGGTCAGATTCAACTGATGTATCTTGGCTGTGGCCGTTCACTAAAGAAAGGTAACTTTGTTTTAGAATCGGATCATGACGTATATGCTGCAATCTATATGCAGCATGGTGTTTGGTACTATTCAGCAACCGGTCCTGTACGGGTGAAAATAGGAAAAGAAACCAAAGAACTGAATGAAGGTTACAATCAAAAATTATAATTTTTTTGTGCATCCTTATTCACCGCAGGGACTAATGCTGAAGGTCTCTGCGGTGAATTGTTTTATCCTATAGATTTTATTTTTCTTTTCGTTGAGTGAGTTTTCCGATTCATCCGTACTACTAATTAAAAAGTAATCATTATGAAAAAAATAATACTCATAGCATATGCGTTGACCTGTACGGCTTCGCTTTATGCAGGTCATTCTAAAGAATTGAAATTGACGTCCCCGGAGGGAGTTCATGAAGTCATGTTCAGGCAGGAGAAAATTTCTTCTTCGGTAAATGAAATAGTATATCAGGTGAAGTATAGAGGCAGAGAGGTTATCGGAAGCTCCCGTGCCGGTCTTCAGCTGGATAACCGTACTTGGGAACTGGCGCTTGCCCGTAAAATAAATCAGGTAAAATGTTGGATGGATAATTTGGAGGTGGATAGTGTGATCTATCAGCCTGCTGTCAACAAGTCTTGGCATCCTCTGTATGGAGAACGCAGTACGGTTCGTGAGGCGTATAATGAGGCAACCATGTATCTTTCCAAAAAAGATGGTTCCAATTATCGTTTGAATATTGAAGTGCGCGCGTACGATGAAGGCATCGCTTTCCGTTATTTTTTTCCTGAACATCCACAGGCCATTTTTCATAAAGTGGTGGGGGATCTGACTGAATATACATTTTCCCCCGGTGCGATGGCGTGGGCAGAGCAATGGGCGCAAGCGCCTTTTGAGCACCTTGCCATTAACGATATTAAACAGCCGGTGGAACGGGCTTTGACTGTGGAACTTTCCAACGGGCTGTGGGTGGCTTTGACTGATGCCGATGTAGATGACTGGTGTCTTACTAAATTGGTAGCTTCTCCGACTAAACAGAATACACTGACTTCGGTCATGTACAGTCCTGTGGATATTGTCACTTATTACGCCACCCCATGGAAAGTTATCATGGCAGCCGATAAACCGGGAGAATTGCTGGAACACAATGATATCATCCAGAATCTGAATCCTCCTTGTGAGATAACCGATACGGACTGGATCAGGCCCGGAAAGATTATGCGTGAAACGACTATTACCACCGAAGGGGCCATAGCCACAATTGATTTCTGTGCCGCCCATCATATTCCTTATATGTTGTTCGACTGGCAATGGTATATGCCTTGTACTTCTCATGACGGAGATGCCACAAAGGTGGTTTCCAAACTGGACATGCTGCGTGTCATTGCATACGGTAAAGAAAAAGGGGTAGGTGTATGGGTGTATGTCAATCAGCATGCCCTGATGAAACAGATGCATGAGCTTTTTCCATTGCTGCATAAGTGGGGAGTTGTAGGTGTGAAATCCGGTTTCGTACAGTATGCCAGTCATCGTTGGGCTACTTGGCTGCATGATATGGTTCGTCTGGCTGCCGAAAACAAATTGTTGATTAATATTCATGATGAGTTCCGTCCATCCGGTTTCAGCCGTACTTATCCTAACTTGCTCACTCAGGAAGGGATACGGGGGAATGAGGAATTTCCCGACGCTACGCATAATACGATTCTGCCTTTTACCCGTATGATTAATGGAGCGGCGGATTATACCATCTGTTATTTCGACAAACGTCTGAAGAACACCCATGCTCATCAGTTGGCGGCTTCATTGATTTTTTACAGTCCTTTACAAACTATCTTCTGGTATGACCGCCCCTCATTCTATCAAGGGGAGCCCGAAATAGAATGGTTCGAGAATCTGCAAACCGTATTTGATGATACAAAAGTATTGGAAGGTGCTCCGGGTAAGCATATAACTATGGCGCGTCGCAAGGGTAATGAGTGGTTTGTAGGAGCTTTGACTAATAATGAAGGTTCTGCTCAATCGGTAAATCTTTCATTTTTAGATAAGGGAAAGACCTATCTGGCCCGTATTTATACGGATGGGGGAGATAAGATAAAGACCCGTACTCAGGTGAAATGTACCCGTCTGTTGGTGGATTCCTCTCAAATCATGCAGTTTGCATTGAAGCCAGGAGGCGGTGCGGCCATGCAACTCGTGCCAGTGACGGATCAGGAAATAAAAGAATATAAAAAGTATAAAGGACAAGTATTATAAAAATAACCACTTTCGTTGAGTGTATTGGTTTTCTTGTCCGTATTATAGACAGATTAGGTTAACAAATGAAGGTTAGGTGATTTTTTAAGTTTAAAGGGGTATGTTTTTTAAGGTAAGAATGATTGTTTCAGGGCATTTTTATAATAGGTAAGAATGAAAAAAATAGTGATTATAGTGGCTTTAGTATGCGGTGCATGGCAACAGGCAGATGCTCAGTATGTATCGAAGGTATGGGTGTCCGATCAGAAGGACGGTACGTATATTAATCCGATTATTCATGCGGATTACTCTGACCCGGATGTTTGTGCCGTAGGTGATGATTTTTATATGACCGCTTCCAGTTTTGGCTGCACCCCGGGATTGCCCATTCTTCATTCAAAGGATTTGGTGAACTGGCGTTTGGCAAACTATGCCTTGAAGGAGATAGAGCCGACCATTTTCTTTAACGCTCCTCAACATGGAAAAGGGGTATGGGCTCCTTCTATCCGTTACCACAACGGTGAGTTTTTTATCTATTGGGGAGATCCCGACTGGGGTATTTTCATGGTAAAGACCAAAGATCCGCTGGGTGAATGGGAAAAACCGGTCTTGGTAAAGGCTGGGAAAGGAATGATAGATCCTACTCCGTTGTGGGATGAGGATGGAAAAGTGTATTTGGTACATGCGTGGGCGGGCAGTCGCGCCGCATTCAATAGTGTGATTACGGTTTGTGAGATGAATGCGGAAGGTACAAAAGTTATTAGTGAACCTGTATTGGTTTTTGATGGCAATGATGGTGTAAATCATACTATAGAGGGACCTAAGTTTTATAAACGCAACGGATATTATTACATCCTGGCACCAGCCGGAGGGGTGGTGACGGGTTGGCAATTGGCACTTCGCTCTCGCAATGTGTATGGCCCATACGAGTCAAAAATTGTTATGGCCCAAGGAGATACGGACATAAATGGCCCTCATCAGGGGGGATGGGTGGAAACCTGTACAGGCGAGTCTTGGTTTATCAATTTTCAAGATAAAGCCATGTATGGCAGAGTCTTGCACTTGAATCCTGTGAAGTGGGAAAATGATTGGCCCGTAATTGGAGAGGACAAGGACGGTGATGGATGCGGCGAACCTGTAAAACGCTATAAAAAACCGGATGTAGGCAGGATTTATCCTATAGAGACACCGATTGAGAGTGATGAATTCAACACAAGGCAATTGGGCTTGCAATGGGAATGGCATGCCAATTATCAGGATACGTTTGGCTTTACCTCTGATTTGGGTTACATTCGTATATATGGACATATTTTGTCCAAGGATTTTGTAAATTTTTGGGAGGTGCCGAATCTCTTGTTACAAAAATTCCCTGCCGAAGAATTTACGGCGACTGCCAAACTGAAAGTTTCTGCGAAAGCGGACGGACAGCAGTCCGGACTGATAGTGATGGGGTGGGATTATGGCTATCTGGGTGTAGTAAAAGAAGGTGATAAGTTTATATTGAATCAAGTGGTCTGCAAGGATGCGGAGCAACGGTCTCCTGAAACAGTGACCCATCTTGCGGAATTACCTGTAAGCCGCCGGTTCGGAGCCGGGCTCTATCCCAATTATGAGCGTGATATTTATTTGCAGGTGAAAGTAACTGGGGGAGGTATCTGTTATTTCAGCTACAGTCTGGACGGCAGGAAATATACATTGGCCGGTGTGCCTTTTACTGCTCGTCAAGGTAAGTGGATAGGAGCGAAAGTAGGATTATTCAGCACAGCTCCTTATGGCAAGGAAAGAGGTTGGGTAGATGCCGATTGGTTTCGTATCGATAAGTAAAAAAAGAAAGGATAATTATGAATACAAAAAATCTATTAGTAGGTATAGGGTTATGTCTACTTTCAGCCTGTACTGAAGTAGACAACAAACTGGAGGTGAACAGGGCTTTGGAATATTGTGATCGCCAGGTACATCGTACTTTGGAGGTTATGCATGGAAAAGGGCGGGAGGTAGATTACACTATGATGCCTCGTAACATAATGGATGGCCAGTATGACTGGAACTATCGTAAAGTGAGTAAGGAAGAATGGTGCGGAGGTTTTTGGCCGGGCATCTTGTGGTATGATTATGAATATACACAAGATCCGAAAATAAAGGAAGAGGCCGAAAAGTTTACTGCTTCTTTGAAATTTCTCTCGGAGATTCCTGCATACGATCATGATTTGGGTTTTTTGGTTTTTTGTAGCTATGGTAATGGTTATCGTCTGACCGGTAATCCGGAATATAAGCAAGTTATAATCAATACGGCTGATTCGTTATCAGCATTGTTCAATCCCCGTGTAGGTACTATGCTTTCATGGCCTCGCAATGTGAAAATGTTTGGCGGTCATAATACCATCATGGACAATATGATCAATCTGGAAATGCTTTTCTGGGCAGCCAAGAATGGAGGTAATCCTTATTTGTTTGACATTGCCGTGGCTCATGCGGATAAGACGATGAAATATCATTTTCGTCCGGATTATACCTCTTATCATGTAGCAGTGTATGATACCCTGACAGGTGAATTTATCAAGGGAGTGACCCATCAAGGTTATTCGGATGACAGTATGTGGGCTCGTGGTCAGGCATGGGCTATCTATGGTTATACAGTCGTTTATCGGGAAACAAAAGATGTCCGTTACCTCGATTTTGTACAAAAGGTAACGGATGTATATCTGAAAAATCTGCCCGAAGACTATATTCCTTATTGGGATTTTAATGATCCGTCCATTCCTGATGCTCCCCGGGATGCTTCTGCTGCTTGTGTGGTAGCTTCTGCTTTATTAGAATTGTCCGGTTATCTGCCGGCTGAAAAAGCATTGGAATATAAACAGGCGGCTGTAAAAATGCTGACCAGCCTGAGTTCCGACAAATACCAGTGTGGTAAAAGTAAACCTGCTTTCCTGCTTCATTCCACAGGACACTTGCCTGCCGGATCAGAGATTGATGCATCCATCATTTATGCTGATTATTATTATATGGAGGCACTTCTCCGTTTGAAAAGGCTGACGGAAAATAAACCGGTCATTGACGAATA
This sequence comes from Phocaeicola sp. GP0067, assembly GCF_031119655.1. Taxonomy (NCBI): domain Bacteria; kingdom Pseudomonadati; phylum Bacteroidota; class Bacteroidia; order Bacteroidales; family Bacteroidaceae; genus Phocaeicola; species Phocaeicola sp. GP0067. The sequence goes on along the minus strand of NZ_JAVHZY010000013.1, from coordinate 99,086 downwards.
ATAGATTGTTCAGGGAAGTATAAGTATATAGAGATCTGTAGTCTCCTTATAGGTGGATTATTTATGATAAGTATATCCCGTTTGCATCAGCAGGTGAAAACGGGATATACTGTTTTACAGCAGGTAACTAAAGCTTTTAGTTTACTTTAACTATGAAAATTAGTTTTATAACTAAAAGTTTTAGTTCTTTGTGATAATCAAAAGAAAGATTATGAAAATGTTGACAGCAAAGGAAGAAGAAATTATGGGTTATTTTTGGGAAAAAGGCCCGTTGTTTGTAAAACAGTTACTTGATTTTTATGATGAACCGCGTCCGCATTTCAATACTCTGTCTACCATTGTGAGAGGATTGGAGGAAAAGGGGTTTCTCAGTCATGAGGTATTTGGAAATACCTATCAGTATTATGCGGTGGTAAGCTGTGATGATTTTAAGAAGAAGACGTTGAAAGGAGTTATCAGTAAATATTTCAATAACTCTTATTTAGGAGCGGTTTCTTCACTGGTGAAGGAGGAGGAGATTTCTTTGGATGAATTGAAGCAGCTTATCCGGGATGTGGAAAAGGCGCATGAATAATCCGGATAAAGAGAATAATTAAAGATACATACTATGGGAGCATTTTTTGTATATATTGTAAAGTCGGCAGTTTGTCTGGCGGTATTTTATTTATTTTACCGCCTGTTGCTGAGCCGTGAAACATTCCATCGTTTTAACCGTATTGCTTTGTTGGGAATACTGATATTGTCCTGTGCCATTCCCTTTGTGGAAGTGACTATGAAAGAACCGATGGAAGTCAGTCAACAATTGCTGACTTGGGAAGAACTTCTGCTTATGGCTGATCTTAATCGGACTGCTACTATAGAAGCTGCTCCCGTATCTGCCATTACATGGCGTGAAGTGTTGCTGATGGTTTATTTGTTGGGTATTGTATTCTTCTTTTTACGTAATGTATGGTCGCTGACCCGTATGCTGAGGCTGATAAAGGGTAGCACCCTTGTCCGTCAGGAAAATGGCATCACGCTGATTACCCATCAGAAAAAAATCGCACCTTTCAGTTGGATGAAGTTTGTAGTGATCTCTGAGAAAGACCTGAAGGAAAACGGTGAGGAAATACTGACGCATGAATATGCCCATATACGGAAGAGACATTCCATAGATTTACTTATAGCGGATATCTGCATCTTTTTCCAATGGTTCAATCCTGCCTCCTGGTTATTGAAACAGGAACTACAGAACATACACGAGTTCGAAGCGGACGAAAGCGTGATTGCACAAGGTATTGATGCAAAGAAATATCAGTTGTTATTAATAAAAAAAGCTGTCGGCACAAGGCTCTACTCTATGGCCAACAGCTTCAATCACAGTTCACTTAAAAAACGTATTACTATGATGTTAAAAAAGAAATCCAATCCGTGGGCACGACTCAAGTACCTGTATGTACTTCCATTGGCAGCCATTGCCGTGGCAGCCTTTGCCCGCCCCGAAATCTCTAGTGAGTTAGATGAGATTTCAGCCGTCAAAGTTAATGATTTAACGGCAATTATGAAAACCGAAGAGGTTAAAAGTCCCGAAAAACATCCTGCAAAGGAAATAAAAGTGCAAGGGCAGGTATTAGAAAAAAGTACAAACGCTCCGGTTGTAGGTGCTAGTGTGATTATCAAAGGTACAACTTCAGGTACGATCACTGATTTAGATGGAAATTTTGTTATTTCAATGCCTGTTGGGGCTACTTTGAGTGTTTCATATATAAATATGAAAACAAAGGAATTGACTATTACAGAGAAACTTATTGGAAAAATTAAATCTTTAAAAGTGTATTTGGAGGGAGAAATCACAACTAAGACACAGGAAGTGGTTGTAGTAGGTTATGGAGGTGGTGAAGAAGCTTCTGATGAAGTTCCGGTTTTTCAGGTTGTTGAAGAGATGCCTGAGTTTCCGGGTGGTATGGGAGAATGTTTGAAATTCTTGGGGAAGAATATCAAATATCCAGTGGAGGCTCAGAAAGCTGGAGTACAGGGAAAGGTTATTGTACAATTTGTAGTTGAGAAAGATGGTAATATAGCCAATCCCAAAGTTGTCAGGAGCATTGATCCGGATTTGGACGGTGAGGCCATTCGAGTCATTTCCATTATGCCGAAATGGAAACCAGGTATGCAGAAAGGTCAGCCTGTGCGTGTGAAATATACGGTTCCCGTCACTTTCAGACTAGACGGTAAAGATATCAAATCAAATGAAGCACGTCATTTGGAGTTGAAGACAGACACTGTTTTTCAAGAAAATCCATTGCGGATAGGTAAGGAAACTTTTTCGTTGAAAGATTGGAAGGAGAAACCATTGCTTATAGTTGATGGGATAGAAAAGCCTTATAGTCAAATGGAAAAAATGAATGTTTCGGACATTGAATCTATTTCGGTGTTGAAGGATGCGGCAGGTACTGCCATTTATGGAGCCAAAGCCAAGAATGGCGTGATATTGATTACCACAAAGAAACAATAAGAATAAAGATATGAAAAAATTTGTAACACTGCTGCTATGTATGCTCCCCGTTTCGTTGTTTGCCCAGGTGAATGATGGGATTCGTCAGGCAATGGATAATTATGATTATGAGACAGTAGTTATGCTGATTGAACCCGATTGTCAGGATTCTTTGTTGCTGATTACCAAAGCTCAGGCGCTGAAAGCGATGAACCGTTATCCGGAAGCCATAGGGGTATTGAACTCTCTTATCTTGAAAGACAGCACAAACACAAAAGTTTTGATCGACCTTGCCGAGTGTTACAAATTGACGGGTAACTCCCGTCGGGCGGCCAACTGTTATCAGAAGGCAATGAATTTGCAACCGGAAAATAAATTTTTCCGGTTGCAGTTCATACGCTCTTTATTAGCTTCCGAAGATTATGAAGAAGCGCGTACGGCTTGTCATGGCTGGTTGGAACGCGATTCCTTGTCGGCCACCGGATACAAATATCTGGGACAGGCATACGAGGGATTGCAGGATGCCGCCAGTGCCTTCATCAGTTATAACATAGCCTATCGGCGTGATTCGTTGGATGCCCAGACAGTGGCACGCATTGCCGGTATTTTTAATAACAATCAGCAGTTTAAAGATGCTGTTGATGTGACGGAAGTTTATCGTTTGTCCGATACCACCAATATAGATGTGAACCGCCAGAATGCGAAGGCTTATTGTATGCTGAAAGAGTACGGAACGGCGGTAAAACGCTATGAGTCATTAAAAGAACTGGGTGATCGTAGTTTTCTCACTCTTTACTATTTAGGTGTATCCCATTATGGGGATAACTGGTTTTACGGTGCATACGATAATCTGAAAGAAGCTTATCAAAAAAATCCGATGGATGTGAATGTGCTCTATTATCTGGCAAAAGCTTCGGCACGCACTTCCTGGAAAAAGGAGGGTGTGGAATATATGGAAGAAGCCTTCCGCATAGCAGTTCCTTCTGATAGTATGATGGTACGTCTTTATGACGGGTTGGTAGAATGTTACGATTATGCGGGGGATACAAAGAAAGAGGTGGAAGCCTTGGAGAAGTTATATATTTATACAAAGAAAAACTCCATTCTTTATAAAATAGCCTGTCTCTATGATTGGAAAGAAGATGAGAAGAATGCCATTCGCTATTATAGGAAATACATGGCTACAGTTCCCGAAGATCAGCGTTATGCCTTGGACGAAGACGGGAACCCGGTGGAAGACCGCATAACACTTTACCAGCAGGCATGGAAACGTATCAAAAAAATAAAGGAGGAAGGTTTCTTTAGAGGTGATATTCCGACAAAGTCATTTCCTGTAGAGAAAAAAGATACGTTGGCACTTCGTCATGCAAAATAACGGAAGTCATTTATATAAAAGTAAGAATATATGAAGAAAATTTTAGCTTTGGCACTCTTTGCAGTGGCTCTAGTGTCATGCCGGCAAACTATGCAGACCGATGGCTTTAAACTATCCGGTCATTTGGAAGGGCTTCAGGTTGGAGATACTCTTTTTCTTAAAACTTTTTTATTACCCGATTGGAAAGAAGACGGAACAGATACCATATTGGTGGAAAAGGAGGGGATTTTCTCGGCTTTTATTCCTATGGAACATACTACTTTTTATTTATTGACGCATCAGCCTAAAGTGGGTGAACCGTTACGGAGTTGTATTCGCGGAGCTGAGATTATAGCTCGCGTAGGTGATGATATAAAACTGAAAGGGTCTTTGGATTACTTGGGTGCGGTTCGTCATTCGGGTGGTTTTTATGACAATTCGTTGGTGGCTAGGTATGATAGCCTGACTGCGTCTTCCAATACTGAAATGATTGATATCTTCAGTCAGATACTGAAATATCAGGATACAAAGCAAAATGATAGTGTGGCAAAATACGGGCAAATGTATAATGAATATCATCGTCCGCTAATGCTGAAGACTGTTCGTGATAGTCTGGCATTGAAAGTGAACGATATGGAATATGCCGCTTTTATGTATGCATCCGCTTTTGTTTTTGATGCTACTTATAAGGATGTAAAAGAGCGTTTGGCACAATTTACTCCAGAGGTTCAAAATTCATATTTTGGACAAATACTTGACAAGCAATTGCTTGTATTGAAGAATATTGAAGTAGGCTTTGCGCCAGCGGAGTTTACAGTGACAGATAAAGACGGCCGGAAAGTGTCTTTGTCTGATTATAAAGGCAAATATGTGTTGATTTATCATTGGGGATTATGTCCTGGTACTTTTTGGGTAAATCCTAAAATAACGGATCTCTATCAAAAATATCATGAAAAAGGTTTGGAGGTATTGGGATTTACCCGTGATGATTTGTTGAAATCGTTGCAGGGAAGTTCTGAAGAGTTTAAGAAAGATGAACGGGTACAGGGATTGCTAAGCCATCCGTGGACTACAGTTTACACAGAGGATGAGGGCAACGGCTTTATAGTGAAAGACCTTTATTTTTCAGGAGTTCCCATTCTTATGTTAATCTCTCCGGATGGTATTACTTTGGCCCGTGGATATACAAAGGCATACGAAGAAGTAAAGAATCTTTTGGATAGGAACTTGGGAAATAAGTAAGTATGTTTAAAAAAAAGATACAATGAAAAACTTTGGTATTTTACTGCTTGCTATGGTGAGTTGCTGCCTTTTGCAGGCAAAAGACAGGGTGGTTAAACAGCCGCCTTTCATCGCTCGTAGCTCTTCTACTATCGAGATAGACAGAGTGGTGGTTTCGGATACGGCAACCGTATTGGATGTAAAAGCCTTTTTCCGTCCTCATAATTGGATTCAGATAAGTAATGAAAGTTATTTGTTGGCTGATAATGGAGAGAAGTATCCGATTCGTTCCGGTAATGGAATTATCTTGGGCGAAAAATTTTGGATGCCCGATAGCGGTGAAGCTTCTTTTAGTCTTATTTTTCCGTTATTGCCCCCTACAGTGAAAGTGATTGATTTCATTGAGAGCGATTGTGAGGACTGTTTCAAGGTATGGGGAATCCATTTGGATGGTAAATTACCGGAATTGGATTTATCGGATGATGTGAAGAAACAGAAATTGAATTACGCTGAACCGTTGCCTAAGGCTGAATTGAAAGATGGCAAATCAGTGATAACCGGTCGTTTGTTAGACTATGAGAAGCACTATGCACTTCCGTTTTCTTGTAGGATTTGTGATTTGTTGACGGCAAAATTTGAGGATACTGAAATAAAGGTGAATGAAGACGGAACATTTCGGACAGAGATTGAACTTTGTGCTCCGACTACGGTCAGTTTTTCTGTGGGACGTGATATTTATTTTGACGTCTTTTTGGTTCCCGGTGGTGAATTGGATATGGCTGTCAACTTGCGTGAGTTGAGTCGTTCTGAAAGCAAATTGTTGAAAGGCAAGCGTGCTGGTGGAAAGAAAGTCTATTTTTCAGGTACCATGGCGGCTTTGAATGATGAAATGATAACCGATGATGAACATTTGATGGATGTATGGGGAATGGTTCATTGGAATATGAATGATTTATATAATATGACTGCCGGTCAGTATAAAGCTTATTGGTTGAAAAAATATGAAGAAACCAAATCCGCTATCTGTTCCGATAAGAAAAGAAGTCAGGCATACCGGGAGCTTTTATTGGCTCAGAATGATTTGCTTTGTACTTTGACATTGACCCGTGTAAGTTCTAATTTAGCCTATGCTTATGTGCAGTGCAGTGGATTACCGGCTCGTGAAGCTTATCAAAAGTTTAAACAACCGGAATTGAGTGATGATTTCTATGACTATATCCGGCAGTTGAATATACTGAACTCGCCTGTCATGCTTTATGCCAATGGTTATGCTGATTTGGTAAGGGGAATGGGCTATCTGAGGGTGAAGATGGATGATGAGTTGAGTGATATATTTGCGTTTATTCTCTCTTCCGATAAAGTTTCTGCTGAAGATGCTAAGATAATACGTGAGTTCAAGGCTGATACAGATACCGGAAAAACATCTGTCTATCAGGAAAAAATGGGCGAATTGCGAATAAAATACGATGAATTGTTTAAAGAATTCAGTTCTATGCAGCAAGACTATATTTTGAAAAAGATTATAGCCGGATATTTGGGCACAGACCAAGGACTTTTTTTCGACTTGCAGAAAATGATGAAATATGCTCAGAAAATCAGTGACTTCACTCCATTGACTGTACATGATTTTGAGGAGATACGGAAGATGAGTGACCCTTATTATCTCGGCAGACTGACAAAGATGAACAACCGTCTTTTGGAAACGATTGAAGCTAATAAGAAAAAGAAAGGTTATACCGTTAATGAATCCGGAGAAGTAAAAGATGAAGATTTATTTTATTCCATCATTTCTAAATTTAAGGGTAAGGTGGTTTTGGTCGATTTTTGGGCGACTTGGTGCGGTCCTTGCAAAATGGCTATGAAACAGATGAAACCGATGAAGAAAGATCTTGAAGGTAAAGATATTGTATATGTTTTTATTGCCGGAGAGAACTCGCCCAAAGAAACATGGGATAACATGATTCCGGATATTCATGGAGAGCATTACCGGGTAACGGCAGCTCAGTGGAATTACCTGAGCAGGCAGTTCAGCATACAGGGGGTTCCGACTTATATTATTGTCGATAAAGAAGGGGGTGTTATTCAAAAATACACCGGTTTCCCGGGAGTGGATACCGTAAAAAGAGAATTAATGAAAGCATTAGAGAAATAAAGACCGTGTTTGTCTTGCAAGAATAAAGTGGAAAAGGATCTGTAAGGTGCTGTAAGCATTTACAGATTCTTTTTTTGGATTTATATTACTATCTTTGGCAAGACAAAACTAATATTGAATAATGAAAAACTGGGTCGTTAAGCTATTGTTATTACTTTTCATTCCTTCTTTAGCAGGAATTTTGTTCACTGTTGCTCTTGGTTTTAATCCGGGGGGCTGGTTACAAATTACGACGTATGCTTTACCTCCGTTACTCACTCTCGCCGGAGGGGCTTTTATCGTTGCTTCAAGATGGAAAATTCCTTTTCTTATATTGATGGCAGCTGCAAGTATGGCCTTTAATATTCCTTTACAGAACTGGCTTTTTCATTCGGCAGATGAAGTGGTGCGTTATCATGCTGTTACCGATTTATATAATTTGGAGAATAATGCTCTGTATTTTACTTTCGATACTCTGGAGGTGGATTATGCCCGAAGGAGCAGTGTGACTGTCACTCGTGAGGTGACACGAAGTATGGGCAGACACCGCTATCGTAAGGAACAGAAGCAATATCATTTCTCTGTAGCTCCTGCATTTACCGATTCATTGCCCCGTCATAAGTATGAGGAGCGGGAAGTTAAGGCATGGGTTATTCCGGTGAGGCATGAGAAAGGACAAGCCGTTGTATGTTATGAGCGTTGTATTTTTGATTTAGATGATTATCAGAAAGCCATTGATCGGTCCCGCTGTAAACTCCACCATCCTCAAGCTCCGATTATACGACCTTTGTATTCACAGTTCATTACCCGGCAGGAATGGAAAGGAATCTTTTTGAATGTTGCATGGATTGTACTTTCTGTACTGATAGTACTGGGGGTAATTCTGAATTATCAGGCAGACAGGAGGAAAGCATAATATCGGAACAGACTGTATGAAGGGTACTTTATGAATATTATGATCTTCATGCATGAGGCCTGTCAGTACTATTGGTAAATTCTAGAATGATGTTTTCTTTATATAAAACTTTCCCCGGACATTTCATGACAGAAACATCCGGGGAGAGGTATTTCATTTTTTATTTATTGAAAAGTTTTATTTTGCCTCTACCTTCAGATTGGATAATTCTGTGTCCTTATGGATGGATGGCAGATTATTCTGTTTTACAACAACAGTATGAACTTTTCCTTTTGCCACTTGCGGCAAAGTGAATTTCTGCTTGTAGATAACCTGTTCCGCTGATGGGCGCAGCAGATAGCCTGTTTCTTTTTCAAAGCGGTTGTATATTCTTACCACAATTTGGTTACTGCCTTTTTGAAGCGGTAGCAGCACCTTTTCCTCGCGGAACTTGCAGCGGTAAGGGTTGAGGTGTTTCATTACCGACTTGCCGTTCAGATAGATTTCGATACCGTTTCCGGCACCTACATCTACTAGAATATCTTGTGCTTTGGGCGATTCTACCTGCTGCATCAGGAAGTAACTTTCCAGAATATTGCTGGGGAACATGGCTTTTTCCTCATTCACTTCTTTCCATTGTCCTTTTCTTACCGGTGCTTTGTCCGGATCAGTATGGATGGTGGCAGGAGCATCGAACAATCCGCTGCCCGGTCCGCAGAAGTAACGCTGACCCCATACGGTCTTGGAAGGCAGGTTTAATGCCTGTGCCTTGCCTGCGTCAAGGGTTACTGTGTAAGGTATTCCATCTACTTCAACCAGTAATTCCTTACCGTTCTCCTGCGGAGTATAGGTAAATTCCAATGCGTTGAGGTTGGATTTGTTGATGTTCCATTGATAGCTCACCGTACTGCGGTAGTTGCTGTAATAATCGAAACAGGAATAACTATAATTGGGAGTGCGCTGTGCAGCCATAGGTTGCGGTTTCACCGGTTGGTCGAACGTGGCGCAAATCACTTGGATGTCTTTTCCGTATGCGTCGGCGGGCAGTGTGAAGATCATCTCCTGTCCTTTCTGAATAGCTTTAATGTCTGCTTTTTGCAGTTTGCATCCCGGCACGTTCAAAGTGATTTTACCATCGGCAGGGCGGTTGCCTGATAAGATGAGGTAGAGGTTATTGCCTTTGCGGGTAATGGTTCCCCATTCGAATTGCTCACGGAAAGGAGAGGCTTCTGTGCCATAAATGGCTTCACCGTTTTTCTTCAACCAGATACCGATTTCTTTCAGCACCTCTCTTTCAAAGGGTACTACGGAACCGTCACCTTTGGGACCGATGTTCAGCAGGAAGTTTCCGCCATGGGAAACTACATTGATCAGGCTGCGTAGTTTTTCCATCGCTTTGGTGTGAACGTCCCCCCTTTTCTGCCAGGAACGGTAGCTCCAGGTTTCATCGAACATGGAAGCAGCTGTTTGCCATGCGGTCTGCAAGGAGCCTTCGGGGTATGTGTTGTCTGCCATGACACTGAAGTCATACTGATCGTTGCCCAACCGGCCGCTTACCATACAGTCTGGTTGCAATCTGTGCACCAGTTGATACAGTTCCTTGCTTTGTTCAGGAGTGTTGGAACCCATGTCAAACCATAGTTCGGAGATGGGACCGTAGTTGGTCAACAGTTCGGTAACTTGGGCTTTGGTGAATTCATGATGCTGTGGGGTGATGAAATCACAGTTATGGCTGGAGATAGGATAGGCTTGTGGAAAATGCCAGTCTATCAGTGAGAAATAGATGCCGAAGTTGATTCCGCCACGTTTGCAAGCTTCCGCCATCTCTTTTATGAAGTCGCGCTTGCCGGGGGTGGCATCGTATGAATTATAGTCGGTGGTGGCTGTACGGAACATACAGAAACCGTCGTGATGCTTGGTGGTAATGATGATGGAGCGCATACCGGCTTCTTTGGCCAGTGACACGATAGCGTCTGCATCAAACAGGGTGGGATTGAAGCGCAGGGCGGTATCTCCATACCAGTCACTGAAGATTCCCGCAAACGATTGGATTTGTTCACTGTATCCTCGGGTGACGGGGTTGCCTTCCCATACGCCTCCCAGTTCGGAATAAAGACCGAAGTGGATGAACATGGAATACTTGTTCTGATGCCATTTCTCAAATGCTTTTTCCGAGATTTGGGCTGTTGCACCCAGGCTTATGACACAAGCCATGATGAAGGTTAGTAATTTTTTCATGATTGTAATTAGTGGTTAACTGAATGAATATATTGCATAATTTCTGTTTGTTGGTCGGGATGGAACCACACGATGTCTTTGTCCCGTTTGAACCAGGTCATCTGTTTACGAGAGTAAATGCGGGAATTTTGCTTGATTTTTCCGATAGCGAATTCCAAAGTCCATTCTCCGTCCAGATACTTGAACATTTCTTTGTATCCTACGGTATTGAGCGAGTTCAGATGCCGGAAAGGATATACCTGCCGGGCTTCTTCCAGCAAGCCGTCCTGTATCATGATGTCCACGCGGCGGTTGATGCGGTCATACAATTCTTCGCGGTCGCGGGTTAATCCTATTTTGATGATGCGGAAAGGGCGTTCCTTGTGAGTACGGGTACGGAAAGAAGTATAAGTTTTTCCGGTCATGTAGCATATTTCCAATGCATGTATTACCCGTTTGGGATTTTTCAAATCCACTATTTTGTAATACTCGGGGTCCAGCAGCCTTAGTTCGGCGCACAGAGTGTCCAGCCCTTCCTGTTCGTAACGTCGTAGCATCAGCTGGCGTGTTTCATTGTCTACAGTGGGGATATCATCTATGCCTTTGCAAATGGCATCTATATACATCATGGAACCTCCGGTCAGTATTACAGTGTCATGGTTTTGGTATAGGATTTCCAGTTGTGCCAGTACGTCTGCTTCGTATTGTGCGGCGCTGTAATAATCTGTTAGCTGTAATGTTCCGACAAAATAATGAGGAACACGCGCCAGTTGCTCGGGGGTAGGGGCGGCAGTTCCTATCTTCAGGTCTGCATACAATTGGCGTGAGTCTGCCGAAACAATGGAAGTCCGGAAGTGTTCGGCAATGGAAAGGCTTAGTTCGGTCTTTCCTACACCGGTAGGGCCGATAAGGACGATAAGGGTGTCAGGCATGGTGTTTATAAAAAGAGAGGGGCGGACGTGTAACGTCCGCCCCCGTTAAGATTAATAGTTTTCTTGCTCATAAGGGTCCGGTGAGGAGGCACCGCCCATATCAAATCCTTCGGGATCAAAGTCTTCCATATCGAAGTCCTGGTCGCCATAGAAATTCTCGTCTATATCCAGATTTCCGCTATTGCTTTTTGCCATCATTTCGTCAAAGTCGACGGTTTGTTTCGGGGCTTCTCCGGCTTTGCGCGAACACACTGCTTTGTCAAGGTCTTTGCCGGTGATGATTTCCGACAGTTCAATGAAAAACACTCGTTCTGCCAACGGGTCGAATACATACAGCAATTTTTGCTTTTCGTCTTCCACCAAATCACTCAAGCGGGTTTCTCTCATGATGTAGCTGTCTTCTTCCGAACTGCTTCCCATATCTTCCAGTGTGATTTCCTGGTCTTTCTCCCAGTCGTCATCACAAATGAAGAAAGAGGTCATCTGGTCATCTTTATATCCTGCCGCTTTCAATATTGCTTCGTGCAAATCAAAGAAAGTTGCTTCCGAGTCTATCTTTATTTCTCTTATAAAATCATCGACTTCATCAGAGATTAGTGTAAATCTGTAAATCATATATTTATACTGTATATACTATATAACTTTTTTTTCGTGCAGTAAAGTTATAAAAAACTTTGTTATCTGATGATACCTCTTTGAGAATTTTCTATGAAAGAAATAATATATTCTATTTCTTTGCTCATAGGTATTTCTTTGCGTACTTGTTCCAAGGCATCGGTAACGTTCATGCCATTTTGATAAATAATGCGATAGGTGTTGTGTATATTCTCTATTAGTTCATTAGAGAATCCGCGGCGGCGGAGTCCTACGATATTGATTCCTGCGTAGGCAATGGGTTCGCGCCCTGCTATAATATAAGGAGGAATGTCCTTGCTGAAACGTGAACCGCCCTGTACCATTACATAACCGCCTACCCGGCAGAATTGGTGCATCAATACGGCGCCGCTGATAATGGCGTTATCATCAATGATAATTTCACCTGCCATCTTGGTGGCATTGCCTATGATGCAACCGCTGCCTATGATGGCATCATGTGCTACGTGTACTCCTTCCATCAACAGGTTGTTACTGCCCACTATGGTTTTGCCTTTAGCCGCTGTACCACGATTGATGGTTACATTCTCGCGAATGGTGTTGTTATCACCTATTTCGGCAGTCGTTTCTTCACCGCGGAATTTCAAATCCTGGGGAATAGCGCCTATAACAGCTCCCGGAAAAATGGTGTTGCCGTTCCCTATGCGTGAGCCATACAGTATATTGGCGTTAGGCATGATTGTGTTGTTATCACCGATAACTACATTCTTGTCGATAAACACAAAAGGACCGATTTCTACATTCTCACCAATTTTTGCTTCGGGATGTATATATGCTAATGGACTAATCATGTTGTTTTTTTAGTGGTTATTTATTTTTTACTATTTGTGCCATAAACTCGGCTTCGCAGACTACTTTCTCGCCTACAAACACATATCCTTTCATTGTGGAGATGCCCCGGCGGATAGGAGCCAACAATTCAACACGGAACAATAAAGTGTCTCCCGGCACTACTTTCTGGCGGAATTTCACACCGTCTATTTTCATGAAGTAGGTGGAGTATCTTTCGGGTTCGTCCACTGAATTAAGAACAAGCAGACCACCGCATTGTGCCATGGCTTCTACTTGAAGCACACCCGGCATGACAGGTTCCTGTGGGAAGTGTCCCTGGAAGAAGGGTTCGTTGGCGGTTACGTTTTTCACACCGACAATGTGGTTGGCGCCAATGGCAACGACTTTGTCCACTAGCTGGAAAGGATAACGGTGCGGAAGCAGTTCGCGGATGCGGTTGACATCCATGATGGGAGCTTCGTTGCAGTTATAGGACGGAGCCTGTATTTCGTGAAGTTTGATTTCTTTGCGTATCTGGCGGGCAAACTTGTTGTTGATGGTGTGCCCCGGACGGGTGGCGATGATACGTCCCTTGATGGGTTTGCCTATCAGTGCCAGGTCGCCGATGATATCCAGCAGTTTGTGGCGGGCCGGTTCGTTGTCCCATACCAAGGGAACATGGTTGATGTAGCCCAGTTTGGTGGCGTCCATGTGGGGAACCCCCATGACGTCTGCCAGCTTGTCGTAGTTTTCCTGGCTCATCTCTTTTTCGTAGATTACGATGGCGTTGTCCAGATCGCCTCCCTTAATCAGTCCGGCGCCCAGCAATGGTTCTATTTCGCGGACGAATACAAAGGTACGCGCGGAAGCTACCTCGGTGGGGAATTTAGCCATGTCTTCCAGTGTGGCGAACTGATTGGACAGTATTTTAGACTGATAAGAGATCAGTGCATTCACACTGAAATTTTCGTCCGGAAGAACAATGATGGAAGATCCGGTTTCCTCGTCCCTGAATTCGATTTTTGATTTTATGATATAGTAATCCTTGACAGCATTCTGTTCTTCGATTCCTACACGCTGTATATTTTCTACATACGCTTTGGCACTGCCGTCCAGAATAGGGAATTCGGGACCGCTTACCTGAATCAGGCAGTTGTCTATACCAGCTGCATAAAGAGCTGCCAAAGCATGTTCTACTGTACTTACTTTTATTCCGTTTTTCATCAGCACAGTGCCGCGGGTAGTATCACCTACGTTTTCTGCTACGGCATCAATTATTGGTTGTCCTTCAAGATCAATTCGTTGGATTTTATACCCGTGGTTGTCCGGTGCAGGATTGAATGTCACCGTCAAGTTTACTCCGGTGTGAAGGCCTTTTCCATTTAAAGAAAAACTGCCTTTTAATGTCTTCTGTTTCAACATGGGGTTTATTTATTTAGTTGTTTTTTTAATTCTTCTATTTCTTTCTGCATGGCGTTCAGTGTGGTGTAAATTTCGGGCAGTTTTTTGTATACGGCCGATGATTTCATGAAATTCTTGGCATCGATGGCCGGAGTGCCTAGAATTTGCTCGTTGGATTTCACGTTACCGGGAACGCCTGCTTGTGCGCCGATACCTACCTTGTCACCTATCTTAATATGTCCGGCTAGTCCTACCTGTCCGCCAAACATGCACCATTCACCTACTTTGGTGGAACCGGCAATACCCACCTGTGATGCCATGACAGTGTGGCTTCCTACTTCCACATTGTGTGCTATCTGGATCAGGTTATCCAGTTTCACTCCTTTATGTACAATGGTGGCGCCCATGGTGGCACGATCTACGCAGGTATTAGCACCAATCTCCACATTATCTTCTATGATGGCAATACCTATTTGTGGAATTTTTTCGTACCCTTCGGGAGAAGGTGCGAATCCGAATCCATCAGCACCGATTACGCAGCCTGCATGCAGGGTACAGTGGTTTCCTACCAAGCAGTCGTGATAGATGGTGGCATGTGGATAAAGTGTACAATTATTACCTACTTTGGCATGGCTTCCTACAGTAGCGTGCGGGTGGAGGGAAGTGTTGTCACCAATCTCAGCACCATCGCCTACGCAGGCAAACGGAGCGATATATACATCCTTCCCCAACTTCGCAGTGGGGGCAACGTATGCCAGCGGATCTATACCAGTCTTTTTAGGTTTGCTCATTTCATAGAGGGTCAGTAGTTTAGCCAGACTTTCGTAGGCGTTGTCTACCTTGATTAAGGTAGCTTTTACTTCTTGCTCGGGAACGAAATCTTTGTTTACCAACACAATGGTAGACTGAGTATCGTAAATGTAATGAGTATACTTAGGATTTGAAAGAAAAGAAATCGCTCCCGGCACGCCTTCCTCTATTTTAGCAAAAGTATGCACAGTTGCGTTTTCATCGCCAACAATAATTCCCTGGATGTATTCCGCAATTTGTTTAGCTGAGAACTCCATAATACTGTCTAATTCTTTATGTTCTAAATGTTTCAGTTTTGTTACTTGCGTGTTACATGTTAGTGTAAACACATCATTAATTATGCAAATTACGCATTTTTTTTTTATATATCCGTACAATTCGCTAATTATTTAATGTCCGTCGTTTTCGGAACGCAGGTAACATATATAATATTTTTTGACTTTTCGGGAGAGAAGAGAGATGTTGAGCATATCCGAAGCCTTGGCTATATCGCGGGTGCTTCCATCTTTATAGATGATTTCAATACTGTCATCCTCCTTTTTATACATATTGTTTTCTATACTGGATATGGATAGGAAGTATTTTGCTTCTTTCTTATTGATATTCAGTTGTTTACTTATTCTTGAAAGAATTTCTTCTTTTCGTGCTTTTGTGATGGAAGAGGAGGTTACCTCTACTTTGAATAGTTTCCTGTTAATCATTCCACGACTCAGAGTGGACAATACCACATCGCTGTGATTGCTCCAAACTTTCAGTGCAGTCCATATGTCATTATCATCTAATTGAATAAAATTTTCAAGACAATCCGGGCTGTTATAAAATTCTTTTTTATCAATAGGATGGTATAAAAAGAATCTTAAAGCGGGTGAGGCGAACAGCTCTACGCCACGTAAGGCTAATTCCTTTGCTCGTGTCAGAGTGTTGACCAGCATTTTTTCACTGGCAACGGAGGTCTTGTGCAGATATACCTGCCAGTACATCAGGCGGCGGGACATCAGGAAGTTTTCGATGGAGTAAATGCCTTTGGATTCTACTACCAGGTGATCGTCTTTTACATCAAGCATTTTGATGATGCGGGCGGACCCGATATTGCCTTCGGATACACCGGTATAGAAACTGTCACGCCGCAGATAGTCCAAACGATCCATATCCAATTGACCGCTGACCAGTTGGTGCAGGAATTTCTTGGGATATTCATCTTTGAATATCTGTATGGCAAGATTGAGTTGACACCTTTCATGTCCTTGTTCATTCGTTCCATCAGCATCAAGGAGATTTCTTCATGTGAAACGCCTCCTGCCAATGTGTTTTCCAGCACATGGGAGAAGGGACCGTGTCCGATGTCGTGTAACAGGATGGCAGCTTGTACGGCTTCCGCTTCGCTGTCAAAGATGAAGTTACCTTTGGCGGTAAGGTGCTTGATCGTTTCGCTCATTAAGTGGAAAGCGCCTAATGAGTGTTGGAAACGGGTATGTTGTGCTCCCGGATATACGGCAGAGGACAGGCCCAGTTGCTTGATGCGGGTAAGACGTTGCAGCAATGGGTGACATACAATGTCATATAGTAACCCCTTCGGGATGTTGATAAACCCGAAGACGGGGTCATTTATAATTTTTCGGTCACTCATGGGGAATAATTATTCAGTGTGCTGATATGCTTAAACCAATGTATTACGCTATGTATCTACCTGGTAATTTGCATATTAGCACATTGTTTTATTGGCACATTATTTTCTCCATCTGTGCCTGGACTTTCTGAGCTTCTTGTCCTGCTACAGTCGCAAAATTCTCAGTTTTATCCGCATAGATAATGGCACGGCTTGAATTAACAATAAGTCCACAGGTACTATTCATGCCATATTTGCAGACTTCCTCTAGAGAACCTCCTTGTGCGCCGATTCCAGGTACAAGCAGGAAGTGGTTGGGAACAATTTTACGGATGTCTTCGAAAGCGCGTCCTTGTGTGGCGCCTACTACGTACATCATGTTTTCATCGTTGGCCCATTCTTGTGATTTGCGCAATACTTTTTCGAAAAGGCGTTCGCCGTTGGTGTCCTCGGTCAGCTGGAAGTCGTGGGAACCCTTGTTGCTGGTAAGCGCTAGCAGGATTACCCATTTGCCTTCGTAACTCAGGAAGGGAGTCACGCTGTCTTCACCCATGTAAGGAGCTACGGTGACTGAGTCAATGTCCAGCTCTTCAAAGAATGTGCGGGCATACATGGCCGAAGTGTTTCCGATATCGCCACGTTTTGCATCGGCAATGATGAATTGGTCGGGATAGTTTTCCTTGATGTAGGATACAGTCTTTTCGAAAGCGATCCATCCTTTTACGCCCATGCTTTCATAAAAGGCCAGATTGGGTTTATAGGCGATGCAATAAGGGGCGGTAGCGTCAATGATGGCTTTGTTGAAAGCGAAGATAGGATCTTCTTCTTTTAACAGATGTTCGGGGATCTTCTTTATGTCGGTGTCCAGTCCTACACAGAGGAATGATTTTTTCTTTTGGATATTTTCAAATAATTGTTGCTTGTTCATTGCTATGTTTACAGTTTATGGTTTACGATATTTAAATTATAATTCGCTCTCTTTCAAACGTTCGGCATTCTCGGCTACAGTCAAATGGTCAATGCAGTCTTGAATGTCGCCATCCATAAAGGCGGCCAAATTGTAAATGGTATAGTTGATGCGGTGGTCGGTGATACGTCCTTGCGGATAATTGTAGGTACGTATTTTTGCCGATCGGTCTCCGGTAGATACCATTGTTTTTCGTTTGCTGGCAATGTCGTCAATGTACTTTTGGTGTTCTTTATCATATATAAAGGTACGCAGGCGAGAAAGGGCTCGTTCTTTATTCTTCGGCTGGTCACGGGTTTCGGTACATTCTATCAGGATTTCCTCTACTATTCCGGTGTTGGGGTTCTTCCAGTTGTAGCGCAGGCGTACTCCGGATTCCACCTTATTTACGTTCTGTCCGCCGGCACCACCGCTTCGGAAAGTGTCCCATTTGATTTCCCCTTCGTTAATTTCCACATCAAAAGGCTCGGCTTCGGGTAAAACGGCGACTGATGCGGCTGAAGTATGTACACGTCCTTGGGTTTCGGTGGCTGGTACACGTTGCACACGATGTACGCCCGATTCATATTTCAGAGTGCCATATACTTTATCTCCGGTTACGGAGCAGATAATTTCCTTAAAACCTCCTGCTGCTCCTTCATTGGCGCTGGATACTTCCAGTCTCCAACCTTTTGTCTCGCAGTATTTGGAGTACATACGGAACAAGTCGCCTGCAAAAATGGCGGCTTCATCACCTCCCGTACCACCGCGTATCTCCAGAATGGCATTTCGGTCATCTTGCGGATCCGCAGGAACGAGTAACAGTTTGATTTCCTCTTCCAGTTCTGGGATGCGGACTTCGCAGAGATTTGCCTCTTCGCGTGCCATCTCTTTCATCTCCGGGTCGGATTCGTTAGTCATGATTTGTTTGGCCTCTTCCAGTCCATTCAGGCATTGTATATATTCTCTACGGGCTTTCATGATGTCATTCAAGTCCTTGTATTCCTTGGTGAGCTTGACATAACGTTTTTGGTCAGCTATGACATTAGGGTCTGTAATGAGGGTGGAAACTTCCTCAAAGCGAGCCACTAACCCGTCTAATTTCTCAAGTAATGTATTATTGTTTTCTGCCATTCTTTTCTAAACATTTATTTGCGACATACCAAGTGAGTAATATCCACCCAAGTATGGCAAGTACTTTTCTTACTGTATATAGTATGTCATGCCAAGTTGTTTCATGACCCCATGCGGTAGAGATGAAATACAACTCGCGTATTGTATCAATCGTAACTAATGAGCATATTATTGCTCCTATGCCATAAAAAAATCTTTTTTTCAATGTAGCAGGCTTGGAAGTGTTATTATAATATTGCTTGTCAGTATTTGAATTCTCCAAACTCACTTTTGATAATTAGCTCCTTCTTGTCACTTTCTTCTATACGTCCCACGATCTTCGCGTCAATATTGAATGACTTGCTGATGGCGATCACCTCTTCGGCATGTTCGGGTGAGAGGTAAACTTCCAGGCGGTGGCCCATATTAAATACTTTGTACATTTCTTCCCAATCGGTGCCGCTTTGTTCCTTGATGGTTTTGAACAGAGGGGGAACGGGGAACAGGTTGTCCTTTACTACACGGCAATTGTTTCCTACAAAGTGCAGGACTTTGGTTTGAGCACCGCCTGAGCAGTGAACCATTCCGTGAATTTCAGGTCGGAGCGCATCCAGTAATTTCTTCACTACCGGAGCATAGGTACGGGTAGGTGAGAGTACCAGCTTTCCTGCATCCAGCGGACTTCCTTCCACAGCATCGGTCAGCTTCAAATTGCCACTGTACACTAGTTCTTCGGGTACTGCCTTGTCATAGCTTTCGGGATACTTCTCGGCCAGGTATTTTGCGAACACGTCGTGGCGGGCACTGGTGAGTCCGTTGCTGCCCATGCCTCCGTTGTATTCTTTTTCATAAGTAGCCTGTCCGTAAGATGCCAGACCTATGATGACGTCACCCGGGCGAATATTGGCATTGTTAATGACATCGGTACGTTTCA
This sequence comes from Phocaeicola sp. GP0067, assembly GCF_031119655.1. Taxonomy (NCBI): domain Bacteria; kingdom Pseudomonadati; phylum Bacteroidota; class Bacteroidia; order Bacteroidales; family Bacteroidaceae; genus Phocaeicola; species Phocaeicola sp. GP0067. The sequence goes on along the minus strand of NZ_JAVHZY010000013.1, from coordinate 79,628 downwards.
TGCGGCATGTTACGGTAGAATCTACGATGATGGTACGAACCAAGTCACCTACATCAGCAGTCTCGCCTCCGGTAGCGTATACGCCTACACCCATTTCGCGAAGTTCGGCCAACAGTTCATCCGTTCCGTTGATGATAGCGGAAATGACTTCACCCGGAACGAGTAGCTTATTACGGCCGATAGTTGATGAAACCAGAATATTATCTACTGCACCTACACACAACAAGTCATCGATGTTCATAATCAGTGCATCTTGTGCAATGCCTTTCCATACGCTTAAATCGCCGGTTTCTTTCCAATACAAATAAGCCAGTGATGATTTGGTACCTGCACCGTCAGCGTGCATAATGTTGCAATATTCAGGATCTCCGCCTAGAATATCGGGGATGATTTTACAAAAAGCTTGCGGAAAAATACCTTTGTCAATGTTCTTAATGGCGTTGTGCACATCTTCCTTGGATGCTGACACACCGCGCTGCATGTATCGTTGATTGCTCATGAGTTATATATTTTATTCAATTGAATGTGCAAAAATAGTTATTATTTTGCTTATAGCCTTGAGTTTTATGAAAATAAAAGAGGAGAAGGGATTTATTCTGTTCCCATATTATTGCCGTTCCTGTTTTAGATTTATTGTTATGCTCTTATTTTTTAGACAAGTAAATTTAATATGTATATCGAACAGGCATTAATATCATACACTATTTATATGTTACAATGCCTTGTCAATATAGCGTTATAAAGAAAGACGCATAGTACAACCACCCCCCCATCAATATCAAAGATCTTAAAGACTATAAAAGAAAACACGGCCTAATTTAACGTGAAATATAAAATTCCCCCGTCATCTCATCGTCTTCATTATCAGTATGTTCCGGTGTGAAAATATCTGTAAAGGCCCCGAAACGGTTGGTAATCGCCGGTCAATGTACCACATTGCGCCCACCATACCCATAGCGGCAAAACTCCAACAGATGTACCTTGCCGGCAGTATGTTACCATGAAAACAGCCTTATGGCTTTATTGCTTCACCTGTGTGAAGCGGCAGTTTCACACAGGTGACAACGGCTCTTCACCCGAATGATAGGGCCTGTTCATCTGGGTGATGGTACAGATGGTGCACTCTTCTTGCACGGATACTGCCGTAAATATACCAAGATTACGTATCCAATATGACAACCGGCATCTGACGAGCTGGCTTCCGCAAGGAAAAACGAAAAAAAACACTTTGTGGGGATACAGAAAATTCTGTCACTGCATATCGTTGTATATCAGTATAATGCGGTGGCGGAACAAAAACATTGCAGTGCGGAAATAAAAAATAACAGTACGTAAAGTTTTATCAGATTATAACTTAACGACAAAGATGGATATGCCCGGCAGACAAACTTTTTGAGAGCCGGGCATCTGCAACGACATAATGTGTCATGCCAAAGAAGCAGTTTGCATTTTATTTTAGATTTTCATCAGTTTGATACAACCGATTGAAGAATAAACTTTTAGCGTAGTATTTGAGAAACAGAGGTAACGATTTAGCAACCGTGCGAATATCAGCGATTTGCGGTGCTATGCTGTCAAATAACTCTTTGCATTTATAAAGTTAATAAAATTATTCGGGGAATAATGCCTACTATCAAAAAAACTGCATCCTATCTTTGTAGATAGTCCATATAAAAAGAATGCAACCTCACAAATTATAGCTATCTTTGTGATTGAAACTCAATGCATCAATTACAATGGCAAAAATTACCGTTCAAAATACAGATATTAGCGTTGTCAAATACAATGAAGAAGACTATATCAGCCTTACAGACATGGCAAGAAGCCAACTGCAAGAGCATATTATCTTCCGTTGGCTTAGCCTTAAAAGCACTATCGAGTATCTTGGCGAATGGGAAATGTTGTATAATCCCGATTTTAATTGTACCGAATTCGGTACAATTAAAAATGCGGCAGGAAGCAATAATTTTGTGCTTTCGGTGAAAACGTGGATAGAAAGGACCAGTGCAATTGGTATTCGTTCTAAGGCTGGTCGTTACGGTGGCACATATGCACATCGGGATATAGCATATCATTTTGGTATGTGGATTTCTCCTAAATTCCAATTACTTCTTGTTAAGGAGTATCAGCGGCTAAAGACAGAAGAACAAAGGCTGCTCGGTTGGTCAGCGAAACGTGAATTGTCTAAAATCAACTACTGCATACATACTGATGCCATAAAACAAAACCTTGTTCCGATGGAAGTCACACCGGTACAAGCAAGCATTATTTATGCCAATGAAGCCGACGTACTGAACGTGGCGATGTTTGGTATGACAGCAAAACAATGGAGAGAAGCGAATCCCGAACTGAAAGGCAACATCCGTGATTATGCCACTATCAATGAACTTATATGTTTGTCGAATATGGAGAATCTAAATGCTGTGTTTATCGAACAGAATATGACACAAAGGGAACGTCTTGTTAAACTAAACCAAATAGCTATCCATCAAATGAGCATATTGGAAAGTAATGATAATCAAAATCGTAAGTTGTTGAAATAAAGATTATGAAAGACAATAAGAATTACGATTATACAGATGAATTTAGCTCTATGGTTCATTCTGCAAGATTTATAAATGCGGCAGAGTTGTCCGGACTGTTCTTTTCCGCTCCTAAGTGGATAACCATTTGGATGAAATTTCGTAATGTCATGGTGAAACCTTTGGGGTTGAAAAAAGAAAGAGATTTATGGGATTTGGTACATATTGAATCCGAGAATATAGCAACGGTATGCAAAAATGATAAGCATCTTGATTTAGAAATTGCGTTTATAACCGAGAGCACGGAATGTGATAGCCAACGCATATCTGTCAGCACAAAAGTCAGATTCCATAATAGTTTAGGAAAATGTTATTTTGCCATAATCAAACCGTTTCACAATTTAATTTGCAAGATACTCTTACAACGGGCAAAAAATAATATTGAAAAATCTTTTTACAGATAAGCATTTTAATGTGTCAGTAATCAATAAAGAATATGAATGCAGAATATAAAGTTGGTGATTTTATTTATAATGCAGATATTTATGATGGGTTGAATAATTCTCTGTCCGATTTGGCGTTTTACAAAAAATGGCTACCTCAAAATAAAGATGCTAAAATACTTGAACTCTGCTGTGGCACGGGTAGACTTACGATTCCAATAGCAAAGGATGGGTATAATATTAAGGGAGTTGATTATACTTTATCCATGCTTGAACGGGCAAAAGAGAAAGCATTTCAAGCTGGGTTAAAAATAGATTTTATTGAAGCGGATATTAGAGAATTAAACTTAGGAGAAAAATTCGATTTTATTTTTATTCCGTTTAATTCAATCCATCATTTGTATAAAAATGAGGATTTATTTGATGCATTGAAAGTCGTAAGAAATCATTTGAAAGAAAAAGGTTTGTTTTTATTGGACTGTTTCAATCCTAATATCCAATATATTGTTGAAAACGAGCGGAAGCAACATGTTATTGCCGAATATACAACCAATGATGAAAAAAAAGTGTTGATAAAACAAAGCATGCACTATGAAAGCGCATCTCAAATTAATCGTATAAAGTGGCAATATTTTATTGATGATAAATTTCATTCAGTCCAAAATATGGACATGAGATTGTTCTTTCCCCAAGAGTTAAATTCATATCTCAAACAAATAGGATTTAATATTATCCATAAATTCGGGGATTTTACAGAGCAAGAATTTGATGACAATTCAGAGAAACAAATATACATTTTGGAACTTAAAAAGTAAGGGTAAGATTATAAAATCATAAACGAAATACAACAAAAATACTGTTTATCTAAAAGTTACAAGCAGTATTTTTTTATTGTATTCAGTAAAATGAACGGTTATATTTTTATCTCTCTGCTTTTCCTTTGTGGTTGTGTTTATTTTACGATTGTTCCGACAAAGGTTTGTGCTCCTGCATTATTCAAGATATATACTGTATAGAATCCGCTGGGTAATGAGGCTATGGACATTTGGGGTGCATAAACAAAATATTTTATTTCTTCACCGGTAGCAGTAAATATTTTCACTGTCTTTGCCTCTTTTATTTCAGGCAGGGTGAGAATATCTCCGTCATTTAGTAAAGGCATGTCCGTTTCTGAAATTGCATTCAGTTCCAAGGGAGCACTTTCGTTTCCAAAACGGTCGGCAGCTGTTACGGCAAAATAACGTTTTTGTCGCCAAGGTGAAATAGGGGTATATTCGTATTCCGTATGGGTGAGATAGGTTTCCAGTAAGTTTCCGGCATCTGTGATATCTACCGGATAGGTATCCGAGGCATAAAGATGATAGGTGACAAGACCTCCGTTGTTATCTGTGGAAATCTGCCAGCTCATATGCATTTTGCCGTCCGGCAACAGTTGCAGGGAAGGCATGGCCGGAGTGGATGGGGGGATGCTGTCCATCCAGGTCATTGGGGGAATCAATGCCGGAGTGGTATAGAAATTCTCTTGGAGTTCGTCCCAAATGCCTTTGGTGTTGTTCAATAGAAAACGATTGCGGAAGTAGGCTTGTCCGTTTAGTTTTATCTGACGGGTGAAATGAAGTTGGCGGACTATTTCGTCCAACGGCCAATTTTGTTCGTCGGGAGAGAGGAAATAAATGCCCAAACCTGGTACTATCCAGCGGTTACCGCAATTCTCTTTCCAATCCAATGCAAAAGGATAGAAATTATTTCCCTGAAAATACATCATCGGGAACAACGCATCATGAATACCTTCTTTTAGCCATTTCTGAGCATCTTGGTAAACTACATGATAAGCGTTCCATCCACGGGAGGGATATCGGTTGGTATCTCGGTATTTGCCAATAGGGGAACTGCTGACTTTCACCCAGGGTTTGATAGTCTTGATGTCGGTATAGAGCCTATGCACAATATCTGTGATATTATCACGCCGCCATTGTTTCAACTCCTTACCTTTGCCGTATTTCCGGTAGGTGTCCTTGTCGGGAAAGTTGTCGGCTTGCTCAGGGTAGCGGATGTAATCGAAATGAATGCCGTCTATATCATAACGGGAAGTTATTTCTTTTACGATGCATGACAGATATTCTTTGGTTCCCGGATTTCCCGGGTCCAAGTACCAGTTACCTTTATAAAGTTTGCAAATAGTCCGGTTTTTCCGTACTACGGAGCTACGTCCTTGCAATTGTACTTGACGGGTGTTTCCGGCAGGAATCGTAACAATCCATGCATGTAGTTCCATGCCGCGTTTGTGGCATTCTCCGATGGCGAAAGCCAAAGGGTCATATCCGGGATTCCCTCCTGTGCTACCTGTCAGTGATTCGGCGAAAGTTTCTATGGCGGAAGGATAAATCATATCTCCGCGCAGACGGGTTTGCAACAATACCGTATTGAAATTGGCGGCTTTCAGACGATCCAGTATATCACATAATTCTTTTTGCTGACGCCGGATGCCTGATGCGTTTACTGCCTTGTTACGAGGCCAGTCCATTCCTCCGAGCGTAGTGAGCCAGGTGGCACGGATTTCATATTTAGGTTGTGAGAAAACGGGTGATAAACTCACTATGACTAGTAATAAAGTTATAAAGAATGTTCGCATTTACTTTAATTTTAGGGCAAAGATACGAAGTAATCAATTAATTCGTTACTTTTGCCCCAACAAAACAAAAAATAGAATATGATAACCTTTATTATTGCATTATTGGTTCTTGTAGGCGGATACTTTTTGTATGGAAGTTATGTGGAACGTGTGTTCGGTCCTGACAAGATAAGGAAGACACCTGCCCTGACCATGGCGGATGGCGTTGACTTTATTCCACTTCCTACTTGGAAGATTTTCATGATTCAATTTTTGAATATAGCCGGCTTAGGACCTATTTTCGGTGCTATAATGGGAGCGAAGTTTGGTACGGCGTCTTATTTGTGGATTGTTTTAGGTACCATTTTTGCCGGGGCGGTACACGATTATTTGTCCGGAATGCTTTCCATTCGGCATGATGGCGAGAGTTTGCCGGAAATTATCGGTCGTTACTTGGGCCTTCCCACAAAGCAGTTGATGCGCGGTTTTACGGTTGTGCTGATGATATTAGTCGGAGCGGTTTTTGTGGCAGGACCTGCCGGATTGCTTGCCAAACTTACTCCGGAGTATATGGATGTTACTTTTTGGATTATAGTCGTATTTGTCTATTATATGTTGGCTACATTGTTGCCGGTAGATAAGATTATAGGAAAAATATATCCGTTGTTTGCCATTGCTTTATTGTTTATGGCGGTGGGGATTTTGGTGATGTTGTTATGGAATCATCCGGCATTGCCCGAAATTACGGACGGGCTGCATAATACCCACCCTGCCGGATTACCAATTTTTCCTATCATGTTTGTTTCTATTGCTTGTGGGGCAATCAGTGGCTTTCATGCCACACAATCTCCGTTGATGGCACGTTGTATGAAGAATGAGAAGTATGGCCGTCCTATTTTTTATGGAGCGATGGTGACCGAAGGGATCGTGGCATTGATTTGGGCTGCTGCCGCTACTTGTTTTTTTCATCAAAATGGTATGGAGGAGAGTAATGCTTCGATTATTGTGGACAGCATAACCAAGGAATGGTTGGGTACGATAGGAGGTTTATTGGCTGTACTGGGGGTAATTGCCGCTCCTATTACCAGTGGAGATACCGCTTTACGTTCAGCTCGTTTGATTGTTGCCGATTTTATGCATTTGGAACAAAAAAGTATAGCGAAACGTTTATTGATTTGTATTCCTATTTTTGCGGTAACTATCGGTATATTGTTGTACAGTCAGCGTGATGCGGCGGGATTTGATATGATATGGCGTTATTTTGCCTGGTGTAATCAGGCTTTGTCTGTGTTTACTTTGTGGGCGGTCACTGTTTTTCTGGTACGTGCGAAAAAGAATTATTATATTACCTTGTTTCCTGCCTTGTTTATGACGGCTGTATGTTCTACTTATATTTGCATTGCTCCCGAAGGATTGGCACTTTCTGATTATGTATCTTATATAATCGGTGGTCTTTGCACGTTGGTAGCCGCTATAGGGTTTGTAAGTTGGTATAGGAAACAAAACAGCATAGTTTATGAAAAAATATAGAAAATCGATTTGGTTGCCTGTCGCTTTGTTGGTTTATACTACAGCGATGGCCGTTTATTTTATTCCGCGTAATACGGAAATAAGTGATACGGAAAAGTATCTCACAGTAGGTTTATCCTATATGATAATAGCGTTGTTATGGATTGTCCTTCGTAAGAAAGAAAAGGCGGAGGAAAGACGTGAACGTGATTTGGAAAATAAAAAATAACTATTAAACGACAACATTATGAAGAAAATTTTAGTCAGCTTGATGCTGTTGGTAATGACTGCACTGAGTGCACATGCTCAATTTGAGAAGGAGGTATGGTATGTGAATGCTTCATTGACAGGGCTTGACCTATCTCATAGCAAGAATGAGGGTACAAATTTTGGTTTCGCTTTGACCGGTGGTGCGTTTGTAGCCGATAATGTGGCTGTATTGCTGAATTTTAAGGGCAATTATGTAGAACATGGAATGGATGAAACCAGTATTGGTGCACAAGGACGTTATTATTTTTCCAGTTGCGGTATTTATGGAGGATTGGGAATGGCGTATAAGCACCTTTCTTGTGTAGGATTTAAAAAGAATCTGGTTTGTTTGACACCGGAAGTCGGATATGCTTTTTTCTTGGGCAGAAATGTGACTATTGAGCCGTCTGTATATTATGACTTGAGTTTTAGTGATATTTCAGAATTTAGTAAATTAGGCTTCAAGATAGGGTTCGGAGTTTACTTCTGATTGATGTAATTCCACCACAGATTACGCAGATTATTGAATGGGAGAATTCATTGAAATTCAATCTATGTAAATCTGTATAATCTGTGGTGGAAAAACTTTTTATGTGAGATTAATGCGCATAGAGATGCGTGAACGGAATTTCTTTACCATCACTACCTGTTACTTTTAATTTCAGTTGTCCTCCGTTTTGGTCGAAATAACGTAATTCCATTGGATGATATCCTTTCGCCAATGCCTTTTGTCCCACTATTTCTTTAGGTCCGTGAGGTCCGTCATTGTCTACTATCTGTTCACTGTCTATGGTCAATGTACTACCATCGTCGGACAGGAGTGCAAAAGTGTAGATATCGTCTTGAGGAGCATTGAAATATCCTTTGATAATCAGTCCGATATTTCCTTTTACTTTTTTAGGAATCATAACGTCTTCCACTGGATAAGTACCATTGACCGGAGCTTTTTCTATTTCACTGCATTTATTTCCTTTAAATTCGTGCCATGTAGCTTTCAAACCCGGATTGGAAGGAGCGGCAGTTACAGAGGGGGTATATTCACTTTTGATGAAACGTGTCTTGGCTATGTCACCTTTCTTTCCATTAGGGCGGAAGGTGCAGAAAGTAAAGTCTGTGGTTTCAGTCACTTTGATGGGACCTTCATATACGGGAGATTGTAAAGTAGGAGTACTGCCATCAGTGGTATAGTGAATTTTCGCAGTGGGGTCAAGGCAAGTTACATTGATGGTTCCTTCACCGATAAAGGCGTTGACGGCATTAAAGCCTTCCAAATCGGGTATACGGTAATTGATACCCATGATATTGAGACGTTCAAACTGATCAGACAGGCGTTGTTTGAAGGCATTCCAGTCTTTTTGCTCCGGTTTGCTCCAACCTAATTCGGCAATAGCCAGCAAACGTGGAATGGCCATATATTGCATACGTGCGTTGGAAGGAATCCATTCGCACCAAATATTTCCCTGCACTCCTAAAATCAGCGACTGCTGCTCGGGAGTCAGGTTGTCTGTCGTATCCAGATTATAAATGCTTGCCATAGAATTCTTGTCTTCTGCATAATCCAAATAAAATTGTCCGTTAGGAGTGAAAATGACAGGGTTGCCTTGTGCCGTTGCCTTGGTCGCTGCATCTTTTACCCAGCTGCGCCACCACATTACGGTGGCTGTTTTAGACAATCCGCCTTCAATGATTTCATCCCAGCCTATCATTTCTTTGCCTTTCCCGTTAAAGAATCTCTCCATGTCATGAATGAACCATGATTGCAGTTCTTCTTCGGTTTTCAGATTATTGTCATGCATACGTTTCTGGCAGTCCGGACATTTTTTCCAATTGGTTTTTTCTACTTCGTCACCTCCTATATGTACATACTTATAGGGGAAAAGGGCTATCAGTTCTGCATAAATATTCTTGCAGAACTCCAATGCAGAGTCTTTCCCCGGACAAACAGGTGAGGAGAAGACGCTTCCCCAACCGGTTTCGTTAAAACAGGAAACACCTTCATAGTTACTCACAGCTGCCAGCATGTGTCCCGGCATATCAATTTCGGGAATAATATCTATGCCTCGTATTTTGGCGTATGCTATGACATCCTTGATATCTTCCTGAGTGTAGTAGCCTCCATATAGGGTGTCACCTTCTACGATGCGTATCTTGTCTTCGGGAATTGCCATATCCGGATTGTTGTCAGTCTTTGACTGACGTATGCATTCGCGGTCATGGGAATTGAATTTGCGCCAGGCTCCTTTTTCCGTCAGTAAAGGATATTTCTTGATTTCGATACGCCATCCTTGGTCATCGGTAAGATGCCAGTGGAATTTATTCATCTTGTAAAGGGCCATGACATCCAGTAATTCTTTCACCTCATCTATTGTGTAGAAATGGCGGGATACGTCCAGCATGATGCCTCTCCATTCAAAGCGGGGGGCATCTTGAATGTTAACGGCCGGTATGGCCCAGTCTGTACCTTTAACAATTTCTTTAGATTCTATTTGCGGGGGAAACAGCTGTCTGAGGGATTCGATACCTGCAATGACACCTCCGTAAGAGTTACCTGTAATGTTGACCTTATCGCTCTCGGCTGTCAGGGTATAAGCACCTTCTTTTCCTTGAACATCCCCCAAGGCAAGGGTGATGGTTCCTTCGCCTTCTTTTACTTTAAGGTCGTAGCCTGTGGCACTGGAAAGCATATCGGCCAAATACTCGGCTGCGGGAATTAGTTCGGCGTCAATAACACCGATGGAGGTATTACTTTTCAATACAAAAGCACCGTTTGTTTCCTCCAGATGGTTGGTTATGGGTACAATGGATACCTCTTTTGTTACAGGGGGAGTACTGGTACATGCTCCCAACATCAATGTGCCTGCTAACATACAGGCGGTCATTAACTGCTTATGTGTACATTTGGTCATAGGATAATAAATTAGGTTATTGGACAAAGATAACAGAAATATTGGGAAAAACGATATTATTTGGCGGGATATTGGAAAGTAACCAGTACTCCTTTATGGTCTGTAGGCCATACGCCCAATGGTTCTATAAACTTGTCTTTAGATGTTTCCTGAACACGCTGTGCACGGACTATGGAATTTTTCGGACCGAAAATGGCGGCGTCTTTCACTTTCAACCCCTTTTCGGGATAATACCAAATGTAATCTATACGGTCGCGTTCATCTGCTTTGGGAGCCCAGGTTATTTTGTCGGCGGGCTTTGCCGGATTATCCGAAGGATAAGTGAAGCCGGGATAGTTTAATACATCTGGATAGAATTCTCGATAGGCGTCTTTCAATCCGGCTTCGTCTAACAGGACAGGAACTGTCCAGGGGATTACAAAGCCATGATGGTCATACAGGTCTTTGGTCTCTTCAGTCCAATCTTGATGTGAAGGTTCATTAAAATCTCCTCCTAAAATGATGGTGTAGCCGGCTGCACGATCTTTTTTTGCCTGTTCAATGAATAGTCTGATGGCGTCATCGCGTTGTGAGGCTACATTTCTCTTTAATACTTCTTCTACGGTAGTGGGGATAGGGATTTCTTCCCAAGTAGAACCATCATATCCGCGTACATTATAATAGGCGTCATCCAAATAATCAAGATGAGCGGTATAGACTGCTATTTTCTGTCCGTTCATATCGGCTGTAAGGCGATAGATACTGCCGTGGTCATTCTTTTCGGGAAAAACGGTTAATGAATCAGTGATGGGGTATCGGCTTAACAGACCTGTATCATAGGTATAGAAGGAATAATAGGTTTCTCCTTTTTCCTTTAATGATTGTACTAGGCGGGCAGTGAAATTGGTGTTTTCGTAATTACGTACTTCGCTCAATGTGACGAAGTCCGGACGAAGACGGGCTATTTCATTCACAATAGCGTCGTAACCACCGGGAATTACAGTTCCTTCTTGCCAAATGTTCCATTGAAGAACGGTGAATTCTTTCTCTTTTTGTGAACATCCCAATAGGAAAGGGAACAGCAAGAGTAGTAAAAAAAGTTTTTTCATATTCTGTTGATTTATAAGGTTGTTAATTCAATTCTAAATTTACTCATATTTTCGTTTAGATTGACAATGCGGAAAACATTAAAACAGATTTTTAGTAAAATGATTCTGCAATCATACCACAAAATGCTAAATTTACAGAACGGAATAAATCACTTTTAAATTCCCATTTATCATCTAGTGGTATATTGCGTATAATCATATTTAATAATTTGTATCAGTTTGGACAATCAGCGGTGAATAAAAAATCAATCAGGAGAATCCATCGCCAGTTTTTCCTTCAAAAACTGTCCCGTATAAGATGCCGCACATGCTGCAACCTCTTCCGGAGTGCCCGCAACTACCAGATTTCCTCCCATATTTCCTCCTTCGGGTCCTAGGTCAATCACATGGTCGGCACATTTTATCACATCCATATTATGCTCGATAATGATAATGGTATGTCCGCGGCTGATTAAGGCTTCAAATGCTTCCAGCAGTTTCTTGATATCATGAAAATGCAGACCTGTGGTTGGTTCATCGAATACAAAAATAGTGGGTTGTGCTTTCTCTATGCTCAGAAAATAAGCTAGTTTTACGCGTTGGTTCTCGCCGCCGGAAAGAGTGGAGGAGGCTTGTCCTAACTTTATATATCCCAATCCCACTTCTTGTAATGGAATTAGTTTCTTCACTATCTTTTTTTGATTGTATTCGGCAAAGAATTCAATGGCTTGATTCACTGTCATTTCCAGAATGTCATAGATGCTCTTGTCTTGGAATTTTATTTCCAGCGTGTCGCTCTTGAAACGTTTTCCATGACAAGACTCACATTCTAGTACCAAATCTGCCATAAATTGCATTTCAACGGTTACCGTACCGTCACCTTTGCATTCCTCACAGCGCCCGCCTTCGGTATTGAATGAGAAATATCCGGCAGTATATCCCATTTGCTTGGCAAGAGGCTGTTCGGCAAAGAGTTTTCGTATTTCGTCGTATGCTTTTACATAGGTTACCGGATTGCTGCGTGATGATTTTCCGATAGGATTCTGGTCTACAAATTCAATATCTTTCACCAGCTGTACATCTCCTTCCAAAGAGATGAACTCACCCGGCCGTTCGCTAGCTTCACTATATTCGCGTTTCAATGCCTTGTAAAAGACATCACGTACCAACGTACTCTTCCCCGAACCGCTGACTCCCGTAACTACCGTCATTACATTCAGTGGAAATTTTACGTCAATGCCTTTAAGGTTGTTTTCACGCGCACCTTTTATTTCTATATAATTGTTCCACGGACGATGGCATCGGGGAATCTCTATGTTTTCTTCTCCCAACAAATAGCGCACCGTATAACTGTTACTGTTTCTTTGAAGATCGTTCATGTTGCCTTGATATACTATTTGTCCTCCTAAACGTCCTGCTTGAGGACCGATATCAATGATATAATCGGCAGCACGGATTATTTCTTCATCATGTTCTACCACTACTACGGTGTTTCCCAGCTCCTGTAACTGACGAAGTACTTTTATCAGCCGGTCGGTGTCACGGCTGTGTAATCCGATACTGGGCTCGTCCAGGATATAGAGTGAGCCTACCAAGCTGCTGCCTAATGAGGTGGCCAGATTGATGCGCTGGCTTTCACCGCCGGAGAGCGAGTTGCTGAGACGGTTCAGTGTAAGATATCCCAAACCCACATCCATGAGGAAGTTGATGCGGTTGGTAATTTCCGTTAAGATCCGTTTGGCGATGGCTGTGTCATGTGCATCTAGTTCTAGAGTGCGGAAGAATTCTTTTAAGTCGTGAATAGGTAAGTCAACCAGTTGAGAGATGGATTTTCCACCTACTTTTACATAACCGGCTTCTTTTTTCAAGCGTGTTCCGTGGCAGACAGGACAAATAGTTTTTCCCCTGTATCGTGCCAGCATCACACGATATTGTATTTTATATTGGTTTTCTTCCAGCATTTTGAAGAAAGAATCTATACAGGCCTTATTTCTAGGTCCATGCCATAAATAATCTTTTTGTTCCTGTGTCAGTTCATAATAAGGGGCGAAGATGGGGAAATCGTGGGCGGGAGCTTCATGAATGAATTCCTGTAGCCATTCCCCCATCTTTTCACCACGCCAGCAAAGGACAGCTCCGTCATATACACTCAGAGCACGGTTTGGAATCACCAGATGTTCATCTATACCTATCACTTTACCGAAGCCTTCGCATTCGGGACAAGCGCCGAGAGGGGAATTGAATGAAAACATTTGGTCATTCGGTTCTTCGAATTTAATTCCGTCGGCCTCGAATTTAGTGCTGAAAGAGAACAGCTGCGTACTTCCGTCAGCAGAGTAGAAGCGGAGGAGGCAATTCCCGTCTCCCTCGTACATGGCCGTTTCGGCAGAATCGGTGAGGCGGCTGATACTGTCTTTGCTATCATCGGCTGTCATGCGATCTACCAGCAGATAGATGTTTTGTTTTTTATCTTCGGCAGCTGTTTGTTGCAGAAAATCTTCTATACGGACTATTTCACGGTTCACCTCTATACGGGTAAATCCTTGTTTCAAGTCCATTTCCAGTTGCTGGAGCAGTGTACGGCCTTCACGGGGCATCATAGGAGTGAGAACCGTGTATTTCGTTCCTTTAGGAAAGGAAAGCATACAGTTTACAATATCTTCAATACTATGTTTTTTCACCAGTTGCCCGCTAATGGGGGAATAAGTCTTCCCCACGCGTGCATAGAGCAGTCGCAGATACTCATATATTTCGGTGGAAGTACCCACGGTGGAACGAGGATTGCGGCTGTTCACTTTTTGCTCTATGGCGATAGCGGGTGGTATACCTTTGATGAAATCACACTCAGGCTTGCTCATGCGGCCCAGAAATTGACGGGCGTATGATGACAGGCTTTCTACATAGCGTCGCTGACCTTCAGCGTATAATGTATCAAAAGCCAAGGATGATTTTCCGGAACCGGATAGTCCCGTGATGACGACCAGCTTGTTGCGTGGAATGTTTACATCGATGTTTTTGAGGTTGTTTACCTTTGCTCCTTTTATGGATATATAGTTACTTTCTGACATTCTTTATTGAATTTGGTTTAATATGCAAAGATAATTATAAGTTTTCTTATCTTTGCAAGCGTATTAAACAAGAATAACAAAATGAGAGCAAAAACTATTCTTCTTTTATTGATAGCACTACTTTTTACTTCTGTTGTCAGTGCTCAGACACGTTATCCTAAACGTGAGTTCCGCGGTGCATGGATTCAGTGTGTGAATGGACAGTTCCAGGGAATGCCGACAGAGAAGATACAGCGGCTGTTAATAAATCAACTAAACAGTCTGCAGGGCGCAGGCATTAATGCGATAATTTTTCAGGTACGTGCAGAAGCCGATGCCTTGTATAAATCTTCTTATGAGCCGTGGAGCCGCTTTCTTACAGGAGTGCAGGGCAGAGTGCCTTCACCTTACTGGGACCCGATGCAGTTCATGATTGATGAATGCCATAAGCGTGGAATGGAGTTCCATGCCTGGATTAACCCTTACCGTGCCAAGACAAAGGGAACTACTGCCTTATCACCCATTCATCCGTATAATAAGAATCCGGAACGTTTCGTGAATTATGCTGGTCAACTTTATTTTGATCCGGCTTTGCCCGAAAACCGTAAATACATTTGCAAGATTGTGCGCGATATTGTTACCCGTTATGATGTGGATGCCATTCATATGGATGATTATTTCTATCCTTATCCCAACCCGGGCGAAGATTTTCCTGATCATGTCAGTTTTGCGCAATATGGTCGCGGATACAGTAATAAAGCCGATTGGCGCCGTGACAACGTGAATGTGCTGATAAAGGAAATTCACGAAACTGTGCGCGAGTGTAAGCCGTGGGTGAAGTTCGGTGTTTCTCCTTTTGGTATCTACCGCAACAAGAAAAATGATCCGAATGGAAGTGATACACGCGGTCTTCAGAATTATGATGATTTGTATGCAGATGTGCTGATGTGGATTAATAATGGTTGGGTAGATTATAATATCCCTCAGATTTATTGGGAAATAGGTCATCCTGCTGCCGATTATGACAACTTGATACATTGGTGGGCAAAACATGCCGCTTCGCGTCCGTTATTTATCGGTCAGGATGTGATGCGTACGGTGAACAAGGCGGATGCCCGTAATCCGTTACAAAACCAGATGCCTGCCAAAATGAAGTTGCAACGGTCGCTTCCTACCGTGCAGGGAAGTTGTCAATGGTATGCTGCTGCAGTGGTGGATAATGCCGGCAATTACCGCACTATGCTGGAGAAGGAGTATCATCGTTATCCGGCTTTGATTCCTGAATCTCCTTTTATGGACGATAAGGCTCCAGGTAAAGTAAAGAAGGTGAAGATGGTATGGACGTATGAAGGTCCGGTACTCTTCTGGACAGCTCCGAAGGCAAAGGACGAGATGGACAAAGCTGTACAGTATGTGGTTTATCGCTTTGATAAAAAAGAAAAAGTCAATTTGGATGATGCTTCCCATATTGTAGCCATTACCCGTGACCATTTTTATCCATTACCTTATAACGATGGAAAAACGAAGTACCAGTATGTGGTGACAGCGTTGGACCGTTTGCACAATGAGTCGAAGGGTACTAAAAAGAAAGTAAAACTGTAAGAAGCGGGAGTGTTTCTTTAATTTTAGATTTTATTTTTACTGCCACTGCCTGGGTATTATATTCACGTCCTATCGATGAATAAAGAATTCCGGGGCAGTGGCAGTTGATTTGTATGCCGCCTGTTTTCCGGGTGCTATATTGTTTATGTTGAAATCAGGAAAAGGTTATAACATCTGTAATCCATCTATTGCGGCTTTATCTAATCAGTGATGACAAAGAGTTGATGATTATTTCCGGAGCCGATCATATGGATTTTTTTGATGATTTCCCATAATCGTCCTATTCTCAGTAAAGCAGGAACCCTGCCACTCCGCAAAGTATAATCATTAATATAGGATTGATTTTGTATTTCCGTGTACCTATAAAGGTTACTAGAAAAATAATTATACTGATGATGAATTGATACAAATCTATTTGATAACTGCCGAAGTTTTCAGCATTCATCAAGACGAGTGCAGCTGCTGCCAGCAGACCTACTACTGCCGGACGCAACCCTTTGAATACGGCTTCTACAACCGGATGCTTTTGGTATTTCAAGAAGAACCGGCTGATGATTACCATTAATATGAACGATGGAAAAACTACAGCAAAAGTAGCTATGCAAGAACCGAATATAGCCCAGCTTTCATTGTAGCCTGCATTCAATACCGCAGTATATCCCACATAAGTAGCAGAGTTGATGCCAATGGGACCCGGTGTCATTTGGCTGATAGCGATGATATCTGTAAATTCGCTGGCACTGATCCAATTATATCTTGTTACTACTTCTCCTTGTATCATGGACAACATGGCATAGCCTCCTCCGAAACCGAAGAGCCCTATTTTACAGAATGTGTAGAATAAATATAGAAAAATCATTTGGATGAATATTTATGTTTGTACTTGCCATATATAAAACCTCCCACGCCCGCTATTATGATAATGTAGACTGGAGACACGTCCAATACCCAGATAAGCAATGCGGATACTATTGGTATCCAGACAGTGTAACGGTTTATCTTGGCGGATTTTGCCATGGAGAAAGTGGGAGCTGCAATAAGGGCTACTACCGCCGGGCGAATTCCCTTGAATATATTCTCTACAATTGGATATTGTTTGAACTGTTGAAAGAACAAGGCAATTGCCAATATGATAAAGAAAGAGGGGAGTATTGTGCCTAAAGCCATTGCCAATGCTCCACGGAATTTACGCAATTTATATCCGATAAATATGGCAATATTTACAGCAAATATTCCGGGTACAGACTGAGTGAGGGCTAATAAATCAATAAAATCCTCTTTGTCAATCCATTTTCGTTTGTCCACTATTTCATCTTGAATTAGGGGAACCATAGCATATCCTCCGCCAATAGTAAATAGTCCTATTTTTAGGAAGATAAGAAATGATTGTAAATAGAAATTCATTTTTTTAATTTTGTTTCATATAAGTGCTTGGTGGAACTCCGTAGTATTTCTTAAATGTATCCGTAAAATATTTGGGATCACTGAATCCCATCATATCCGAAACTTCGGATACGGTATAACGTTTGCTTTTCAATAAAATGCTAGCTTCGTTCATACGTACTTTACGTATAAAGTCACTGGGCGAATCATTGGTTAAGGCCTTTATTTTATTGTATAAACTACTCCGGCTCATATTCATTGCATCACATAGGTTTTCTACGTTCATTTCTTTGTTTATACTACTTTTTATGATGTCGGTAGCTTTTAAAAGAAATTCCTGTTCCAAACTGACCGTCGGATCATCTGATACCTCGTCTGCATTGAATTTGAATTGTGAGAAACGCTTTTTCATGATTTCCCTGTTCGCCAGAACGTTGGTTATGTTTGCTTTCAGTACTTCCATGTCAAATGGTTTGACTATGTATTTATCGGCTTTGGTCTGTAAGCCTTTGATAATACTTTCTTTATCGTTCAATGCGGTCAGCAATATGATAGGTATATGACTGGTTTCAATATTACTTTTCAATATATTGCACATTTTGTCTCCATTCATGATAGGCATCATTACATCCGACAGTATCAGATCAGGTTGTCGCTCTTTGATAAAATCCAGTGCTTCTTGCCCGTTTCCTACATCAGACACATGATAATCTTCCGATAGTGTATGCAATAGGAAAGTACGCAATTCCATATTATCTTCCACTATCAGAATGGAAGCGGCATGTGTTTTGACCGGCTTGTTTTTGATCTCTTTCACCAGTTCTTCCGGATTGCCTTCGATGACAGGCAGCGGGTCAATTACATCAGCTTTTTTGAATATACGGTAGTTGTATTTCCGACTTTTGATAGGGAATGCCAGTTTGAAGGTAGTTCCTACATTCTCTATACTGCTCATTGATATTTTGCCGGCATGGCTTTTTATCAGTTTGTAGGTAAGCAGCATGCCGATGCCGCTTCCTGTGATTTGCAGATTGATGGCATTATTCCCTCTGAATAGGCTTTTGAACATTTTCTTTTGTTCATTGGCGGGGATCCCGATTCCTGTATCTGTAATAGTGATGAACCAATGACTTTTATTTTTCTGAGTTTGCACAGTGACATTGCCCCCCTGACAGGTATATTTCAAGGCATTTGTCATCAGGTTACGGATAATGGAATCCATCTTGTTTCTGTCCAGCCATACTTCCTGGCTTTCGAAATTAGTTTCAAATATGATATTTATCTGTCTTTTGCGGGCATATAAATTGAACTGTTCCAAATAGTTTTTGATATAGTTGTTCAATTCGTATCGGGATACATATACAGTGGAGGTATACAGTTCCTCTTTTTCAAAATTAATCAGATTACTGGCTAACTCAGACAGATTGTCTGTATTTTGTATAGCTAGGTTGATATTGATTCTTCCCTGTTCGGACAGGTTTTCGTTTTTAAGAATCTCTCCCAAAGGAGCTTTTATCAAAGTCAGCGGTGTACGTATATCATGCGCCGTGTTGATAAAGAACCGGATTTTTTCTTTTGAATTGTTTCTGTCTTTCCTAAGCCACAAATAACGTAAGACAATTACTCCGACCAGTATAAAAATGATCAGATAAAGAATGCCTGCCCAAAAAGTAGCCCACCAAGGTGGGGTTACGGTTATGAAAAGTGAACGTTCTTCTAACAAATGGTGATCATCCATCAGGATGGCCCTCACTCTTAATTTATACTTACCGGGACCGATATTAGTGTAACGTATGCGGTTATCGTTCGTGAGTGAAGTCCATTCATCATAAAACCCTTCCAGTTTCCAGGAATAGACGATGTTGGAGGGATTATCATAATTGATGGAAGACACATCCAATGAAAAAATATTCTGGTCGTAATTCAGTATGATATGCCGGGTATCATCAATTTCTTCTTTTAAAGGGGAACCTTTTTCACCAGGCATTACTTTCTGATAGAGCAGTCGGAAATTATCAAATACCATTTTGGATTTGAATTGATGAGGCAGCGTGACGGTATCTGCCAGTTCAATGGCTCCGTCTCCACATCCGAAAATAAATTTTTTATCGCGTGTATGTACTCCGGCAGCTTGGTTAAAGCTGGTAGACATCAACCCTTGTTCTTTTGTCCAGTTAGAGAATATTTTTTCTTTTGTTTTGAAACGGGTCAACCCTTTTTCTGTACTAATGATCAAATCGTCTTCCAAAGCAGACAGTATGCAATGAATATTATTAGATATCAGAGCTGAATTATTGACATGGTAATTAGTTACTTTTTCTGTATAATTGTTGTAAATCCATATACCGGAACCATGTGTACCAATGAAAGTGATGTTCTTTTTACTTTGATAAATAGTATTTATGCAGCCTAGTTCGGAGTCTAGATTCACCGCTTTGAGCTCTTGATTGACCTTATTGAACTGATACAATCCATTGATAGTTCCTATCCATAAATTGTGGGCGTCCTTATTGGTGATATAGGTGATAGGGAAATCCATTTTATAACAATGCATTTCCTTTGTATCCATATCATAACTTTTTAAATTGTAATATCCTCCGGCCCAAATCAGATTATCCCAATCCTTATAAATACAACGAATATATTTATCCGGTTTTATGGTGTCATCATTTAATGTCTGGGGAATAAAATATTGTGTGGTCATGTTTTTCTTATCTATTTTGTACATTCCCGACATATATCCTCCTACTAAAATAATTCCTGGCCGGGATTCACATATAGAGATAAATACATGATTTTGATTAGGTGTGTCATGCTGATAAGTTGATAATAAATTCGTCCATTGTTTGGTGGAAGGACGGTAGCAACATACGCCATTATTGGTCGCATACCAAATATCTCCTTCAGAATCTTCCAATATATAGTTCACTTGGTTATCTATCAGTGAGTTGGGATTGTCGTAAGAGTGCTGTATCCATTTATATCCGGGATATTTCTCGGAATACACAGTAATTCCTATAGGATAGACTGCCATCCATAATTTTTGATCATCATCAATATAGATATCATTAATGATATTACCGTTCATTTTATTGGAATGGTTGTGGTCGGCATTTAGAAAATTTGTCAATTCGTAAGTGCCCAAGTTTAATTTATATACGCCTGCGCCATTAGTTGCTATTAGCACCTCGTTTTCATTTTCTTTACTTGCTATGATAGAGTTGACATTAATGTCTTGTAGTCCGTTGTGTACATCAATCAGTTGGCGGCTATGGATATTGTATAGATAAATACCATCCAGCAAGGTACCTATTACTAGCATTTGGGTTTCCGGATGAAAATAGATGTAGTTCACTATATGAAAATTATCCAGTTCCGGATGCTTGATTGTTTCTAATCGGCCATGATTCAGTTTTGCACAGTAAATCTTGTGGCTGGATGCCAGAAAATATTGGTTGTTCGTAGATTTTGCAATATATGTGATTTCTTCTTTGATAGGACTTTCCAGTTGAATAAGTTCATGGGTATCTATGTCGAAAAGATATTGTTTGTTTTTAGTGCAAAGCAATATATTATTGTCTTTGGAGTCAAGAAATGAAGCGGTGAGCGGCAGTCCGCTGTTGCTTTTGTCCTTACTGGCAAAATCGCAAACTAGTTCAAATTTATCTTGTAAGGAATTGTACCTGAATAGATGACCGGTTTTTCCTATCTCCCAAACCACTCCTGCCGTATCTGTTTGCAAAGTGTTCAAGTTAGGAAAAAAGTTCAATAGTTTTCCGTTGGCTGTTAAGCTATAGTGTGTGTATTGTTTTCCGTTGTACCTGTCTATTCCTTCGTGAGTGAGAAACCACATATAGCCCTTTTTATCTTTTCGTATAGATAAAACTCTACGGCTGCTCAAACCATTCTGAGTATCCAGATACTGGTATAGTTGAGCAACGGCAGGTGTTACCAAAATAACAAAAAGGCATATAAGTAAAAGAATTCTTCTCATATTATTAGGAGGCAAAATCCTTACAAAGTTCGTAATTTCCCTTAACATATCAAAATCTGTTATATACAAAAAAAGCGGTAATCAGTATGACTCACCGCTTTTTTAGTAAATATAACAAATCGTTTTTATTTTTTGTTCATCTCAATCCATTTTCTAGCATTGACAAATGCTTCCATCCATGGAGTAATCTGATCGTTCTTTATTCTATCAGCCGGATAATAAGCATTTTGCCATGGGAAACAAGAGCGTTCCAGATGAGGCATCATGGCCAAATGGCGACCGTCAGGACTGGCCAGACCGGCTACGCTGTAATCTGAACCGTTCGGATTGCCGGGATACTCATCGTATGAGTATTTCAATACAACATTGTATTTATCTTCATGATATGGCAATGAGAATTTACCTTCTCCATGGGCTACCCAGATGCCAAGCTTGCTTCCGCTTAACGAACCGAACATGACGCTTCTATTCATAGGAACAGTAACACCTACAAACTTGGATTCGAATTTATGTGAATCATTGTGCAGCATTTTCGCTTTCTTGGTGAAGTCTGGGTTAATCAGGTTTAATTCTATCATCAGCTGGCATCCGTTACATACGCCCAATGACAATGTATCTTTGCGTGCATAGAAGTTATCCAATGCAGCTTTGGCTTTGGGATTGAACAAGAAAGCTCCGGCCCATCCTTTGGCAGAGCCTAAAACGTCCGAATTAGAGAACCCACCGCAGAATACGATGAAATTGATGTCCTCTAATGTCTCACGTCCGCTGACCAGATCGGTCATTGTTACATCCTTCACATCAAATCCTGCCAAATAGAGCATGTAGGCCATTTCGCGTTCGCCATTGGTTCCTTTTTCACGGATAATAGCCGCTTTGATACCTGTCGGAGTACGACGGTCGGGGTTAAGGCCGAATTGTGAAAGTTTGCCGGTGAATGATTTGTCGAATACAAATTCCAAAGGTTGTTTCTTGTAGTTCTCGAAACGTTTTTTGGCGCAGCCGTTCATGCTCTGCTTGCGGTCTAGCAAGTAAGAGGTAGAATACCATACATCGCGCAGATAGTCTATGCCGAACTGGTAAGTCGCATCTCCCTTTTCTACCAGGATATGCCGTTCTTCAGTCGGTTTACCTAATTTTACGTAGCCTATGCCTGCGTCTTCCAAGATCTTTTTCACTTCTTCTTTGTGCTTATCTTTTACCTGGATAACAATACCCGGATTTTCGGCGAACAATATCTTGATAATGTCATCTTCCTTAATCTTGTTCAGGCTGATTTCCATACCACCTTCCATATTCGAGAAGCACATTTCAAGCAGTGTAGTAATAAGACCACCGGCAGAAATATCGTGACCGGCCATAATCAGACCTTTATTTACTAATTCTTGTACAGCCAGGAATGCGTCGCGGAAATATTCAGGATTTTGTACAGTCGGTACATCGTCACCTACTTTGTTCAATGATTGTGCAAAAGCAGAACCTCCCAGACGTAACTTGTCAAAACTGAAATCAATATGGTAGATAGTGCTCTTTTCATCATTTACCAATACAGGAGAAACCACTTTCTTCACATCCGAAACTTCACCGCCGGCAGAAACGATGACAGTTCCCGGACTGATGATCTTTTCACCGTTAGGATATTTCTGAGTCATAGACAAAGAATCTTTTCCGGTCGGTACATTGATTTGCAATGAGCAGCAGAAATCGGAAAGGGCTTTTACGGCAGTGTACAGGCGGGCGTCTTCACCTTCCTGTGCGCGGCATGGCCACATCCAGTTGGCAGACAAGGAAATGCTGTCCAATCCTTCCGCCATCGGGGCCCATACGATATTAGTCAGTGCTTCGGCTACCGACAAAACAGAGCCTGCGGCCGGATTGGCTAAGGCGGCTTGGGGAGCATGGCCTAGAGAAGTTGCTATACCTTTTTCTCCACGATAGTCGAGAGCTACTACACCACAATCGCTCAGAGGCAACTGAATTTCACCTTGACATTGTTGGCGAGCGATTTTACCGGTTACGGAACGGTCTACTTTATTGGTTAACCAATCTTTGCAAGCAACAGCTTCCAGCTGAAGTACGCGGCGGATATATTCATTTAATTTGGAAGTTTCGTATGAAACATTTTCATAATGGCGCTCTACGGTCTTGTCAACCATGTAGGTTTTCGGAGAAGAACCGAACATCTGATCTACTGCCAGATCGAACGGACGTACCCCATCGGCCTGTTCAAAGGCAAAGCGGGCGTCTCCGGTTGTTTCACCTACGGTATACATTGGCGCACGTTCGCGATCAGCAATTTTTTGTACATGTTCAATAGCCGACTCGTCAATCAGCAATCCCATACGTTCCTGAGATTCGTTGGCGATAATTTCTTTGGCAGACAAAGTCTGGTCACCGATAGGTAGTTTGTCCATATGAATTAATCCACCGTTTTCTTCTACCAGTTCGGATAAACAATTCACGTGGCCGGCCGAACCGTGGTCGTGAATGGAAACAATCGGGTTGTTATCTTCTTCACACAATGCACGGACTACATTATAGGCACGTTTTTGCATTTCCGCATTGGCACGTTGAACGGCGTTTAGTTCGATTCCCGATGAGTACCGGCCTGTCTCAACAGAAGAGACCGAACCTCCACCCAAGCCGATGCGATAGTTATCACCACCCATTACAACGACTTTATTTCCTTTTTCGGGATGTCCTTTCAGACAGTCGCGCTGAGTACCGTAACCTACTCCTCCTGCCAGCATAATCACTTTGTCGTATGCATACTTCTCGCCGTTTTCCTGGTGCTCGAATGTCAGTACAGAACCACAAATCAGCGGTTGACCGAATTTGTTACCGAAATCGGAAGCACCGTTGGAAGCCTTGATTAAGATCTGTTCCGGAGTCTGGTATAACCATTGGCGGACAGGAAGGATGTCTTCCCATTCGCGTCCCTCATCAGTACGGGGATAAGAGGTCATATAAACGGCAGTACCAGCAATGGGCCATGAGCCCTTGCCACCGCCCATACGGTCACGGATCTCACCACCGGTACCGGTAGATGCACCGTTGAATGGTTCTACGGTTGTCGGGAAGTTATGTGTTTCGGCTTTCAGTGAGATAACAGTCTTGATATCTTTGATAATGAAATAATCGGAAGTGGAATGATCGGCCGGAGAGAATTGCTCTACTATCGGTCCTTCGGCAAATGCTACATTATCTTTATAAGCGGAAATAATCTTGTTGGGATTTTCAGCAGTCGTTTTCTTGATCATCTGGAACAAGGAAGACTCCATTTCCTGACCATCAATAATGAATGTTCCGCCGAATATCTTATGGCGGCAATGCTCGGAATTGATCTGTGCGAAGCCGAATACTTCGGAATCGGTTAATTTACGTCCCAAATCTTTTTCAACCTTCAGCAAATAGTCCATTTCCTCACGGGAAAGTGCCAGACCTTCTTTTTCATTGTATTCTTCGAGGTTCTCGATGTGAACAATCGGCTGGGGTTTGATGTTGACTGTGAAAATCTCCTGGTTCAATCCCTTATACATACGTTGCAGCATAGGATCGTACTCGGCGTTTTCGTCTTTTACAGGGAAATATTCCTCAATGCGTAAGACACCTGTAAGACCCATGTTCTGAGTGATTTCTACAGCATTTGTACTCCAGGGAGTAATCATTTCCCGACGCGGTCCGATGAAGCAACCTTTCAGGTTCTCTTCGTTCTCTACAGTGGCTTCACCATAAAGCCAGCTTAATTTCTGAATATCCTCAGAAGCCAGTTCCTGGCTGACTTCTGTTGCTATTACACTTTTAGTGGGTGTTCTGAAAAATAGAATCATAGCACTTTTATAGTTGTTTTGTTAATTGAAAACTAGTTCTAATATCAAGGGTCTATTAATAAGGTGCAAAGTTATATAAAAGAGACGGGGTATGAAAGAATTTTGAGCGTAAATATAGGTACTTTCGTAAAAAAGTAGCATCTTTGCAGCATGAATTGGATAGAACAAGTAACCATACTCGATTTATTGGTGAAAGGGCTTATCGTCGGTGTAGTGGTTTCTGCGCCGTTAGGTCCTGTTGGGGTACTTTGTATACAGCGCACACTGAACAAGGGACGATGGTATGGATTTGTTACCGGTCTGGGAGCTGCCCTTAGTGATATAGGCTATGCCTTGATTACAGGTTATGGCATGAGTTTTATGGATGATTTCTTGGCAAAGAACCAAGTTTTGTTACAAATTATCGGCAGTATCATGCTGTTCTTTTTCGGTATTTA
Source organism: Phocaeicola sp. GP0067 (assembly GCF_031119655.1). Taxonomy (NCBI): domain Bacteria; kingdom Pseudomonadati; phylum Bacteroidota; class Bacteroidia; order Bacteroidales; family Bacteroidaceae; genus Phocaeicola; species Phocaeicola sp. GP0067. The sequence goes on along the minus strand of NZ_JAVHZY010000013.1, from coordinate 54,028 downwards.
TACTTTCCGTAGTAATCCTGTCCAGTCTATCCGTCCTGTATCTTCTACCCCGGGCAGTTATCTTCATAATTTTGTTACTGCTTTTTTTGTGACTCTCTCCAACCCCCTCATTATATTCCTGTTTATAGGTTTGTTTGCCCGTTTTTCTTTTGTGATGCCGGGCAGTCCCATAGGCTTTCAACTGGTGGGGTATTTGGCTATTGTATTGGGGGCTCTTCTCTGGTGGTTCGGAATTACGTATTTTGTCAATAAAGTACGCACCCGTTTTAATTTACGCGGCATTTGGATTTTGAACCGTGTGATTGGTATTGTAGTGATGCTGATTTCAGTCGCAGGTTTCATTTATACTATTTTAGGAAAAACGATGTACTGACAAAGAAACATATCTTGTGTATCATACGTTGGTTTTTTAATTTTTTAATTATCAATTTTAATTTAAAAAGTATGTTCGTTTCCAGGCAGTTAAAAGAAAAGAATATAGCCGAGTATCTTATATATATGTGGCAGATAGAGGATTTAATCCGTGCCAACGGCTGTGATATGGAAAAGATAAAAAGCACCATCATAGCTCCTTATCCGTTAACGGAAGAGCAGAAAACGGAACTCACCCAGTGGTATATGGATTTGATTGAGATGATGCGTCATGAAGGGATTATGGAAAAAGGCCATTTGCAGATTAATAAAAACATTATAACTTGGCTTACCGACCTTCATTTGCAGTTATTGCGTTCCCCTAAGTTTCCTTATTATAATTCTGCTTATTATAAAGTATTGCCTTATATTGTAGAGTTACGCGCTAAAGGTGCGGATAAAGAGGAGCCTGAACTGGAAACTTGTTTTGAGGCGCTTTATGGTATCTTATTGTTGAAATTGCAAAAGAAAGAAATCAGTGAGGAAACAAGAAAGGCACAAGAAGCAATCTCGACATTGCTGGCTATGTTGTCAAACTACTATATAGAGGATAAAAAAGGAGAATTGGAATTCTAATAAATGAAATAGAAATGAAGAATATATTGGTGACTGGTGCCAACGGTCAATTAGGAAATGAAATGCGTGTGCTATCGGCTGAATACAAGGAATACACTTGTTTTTTTACGGATGTAGCCGAATTGGACATTTGTGATGAGCAGGCGGTGATGACTTTCGTAAAAGAGAATAATATTCATGTCATAGTGAACTGTGCGGCCTATACGGCGGTAGATAAGGCAGAGGATGATATAGAGTTATGCACCAAGCTGAATAAGAACGCAGTGAGCTATCTGGCGAAGGCGGCTGAAGCCAACTGGGGTGAGTTTATTCAGATATCAACGGATTATGTGTTCGATGGCACGAAACATCTTCCTTATAATGAGGGGGATGTTCCTTGTCCCAATTCTGTTTACGGCAAGACCAAGCTGGCCGGTGAAACGAATGCATTGGAGTATTGCAAAAAAACAATGATTATCCGTACCGCATGGCTTTATTCCACTTTTGGGAATAATTTTGTAAAAACGATGCTCCGTCTGGGAAAGGAAAAGGAAACTTTGGGTGTGGTCTTTGATCAGATTGGTACACCGACATATGCCCGTGATCTGGCACGTGCTATCTTTACAGCCATTTATAAGGGAGTGGTTCCGGGAGTTTATCATTTCAGTGATGAAGGAGTATGTTCCTGGTATGATTTTACCAAGGCTATCCATCGTATTGCCGGTATCACGACCTGTAAGGTCAGTCCCCTGCATACAAATGAATATCCGGCAAAGGCTCCCCGTCCCCATTATTCCGTATTGGACAAGACCAAGATTAAAACTACTTATAACATTGAGATTCCTCATTGGGAAGAGAGTCTGGAAGCATGTATCAAAGAATTAAATGCATAATAAAATATGAATAGTGAAATAGAAAGAAGACGGACGTTTGCGATTATAGCGCATCCGGATGCCGGTAAGACCTCTCTAACTGAAAAATTGTTACTTTTTGGCGGACAGATACAGGTGGCCGGAGCCGTAAAGAGTAATAAGATAAAGAAGACCGCCACATCCGACTGGATGGACATTGAAAAGCAGCGTGGTATTTCTGTGACCACTTCTGTGATGGAGTTTGATTACAATGATTATAAAATCAATATTCTGGATACTCCGGGCCATCAGGACTTTGCCGAGGATACTTATCGTACTTTGACAGCCGTAGATAGTGTCATTATTGTGGTGGATGGTGCGAAAGGTGTGGAAACGCAGACACGTAAGCTGATGGAAGTATGCCGTATGCGTAATACTCCGGTAATCATATTTGTCAACAAGATGGACCGTGAGGCGAAAGATCCGTTTGATTTGTTGGATGAACTGGAGGAGGAACTCATTATCAATGTACGTCCTCTGACGTGGCCTATTGAAAGCGGTCCCCGTTTCAAAGGTGTGTATAACCTTTATGAACATAAACTGAATCTTTTCCAACCTTCCAAACAGGTGGTAACAGAAAAAGTGGAGGTTGATATCAATACGGAAGAACTAGACAACCAGATCGGTGCTCCTTTGGCTGAAAAATTGCGCGGAGAACTGGAACTGGTTGACGGTGTTTATCCTGAATTCAATGTGGAGGAGTACCTGAAAGGCGAGATGGCTCCTGTATTTTTCGGGTCGGCATTGAATAACTTCGGTGTACAGGAACTGCTGGATACATTTGTGGAAATTGCTCCGAGCCCCCGTCCTACCAAGACAGAAGAACGTGAGGTGGAACCCGATGAACCGAAATTTACCGGATTTGTCTTTAAGATCACAGCTAATATCGATCCTAATCATCGTTCATGTATTGCATTTTGTAAAATTTGTTCGGGCAAATTTTCCCGTAATACTCCTTATTATCATGTACGTCATGACAAGACGATGCGTTTTTCTTCTCCCACTCAGTTTATGGCACAGCGTAAAACAACAGTAGACGAGGCTTGGGCGGGAGATATCATCGGTTTGCCGGATAACGGAACGTTCAAGATCGGTGATACGCTGACTGAAGGTGAGAAACTTCATTTCCGTGGAATTCCCAGTTTTTCGCCCGAGATGTTTAAATACATTGAGAATGCTGACCCTATGAAACAGAAACAATTGGCTAAAGGTATTGACCAGTTGATGGATGAGGGTGTGGCACAGTTATTTATCAATCAGTTTAATGGACGTAAGATTATCGGTACGGTAGGGCAGTTGCAGTTTGAAGTGATCCAGTATCGTCTGGAAAATGAATATAATGCAAAATGCCGATGGGAGCCTATCAGCCTATACAAGGCATGTTGGGTGGAAAGTGATGATCCGGAAGAACTGGAAGCTTTCAAAAAACGTAAATATCAGTATATGGCCAAGGATCGTGAAGGAAGGGATGTATTCTTGGCTGATAGCAATTATGTACTTCAAATGGCACAAATGGACTTCAAGCATATTAAGTTCCATTTTACCAGTGAGTTTTAATTTGTTGTTGGAGGTGGTCAAAAATCCCTAAGGGATGGACACACCTCCTTCTTGTTTTCACGAAATATTCTTTTTTACTTTATTCCTCTGGCTTTATAAATTCGTTCTTTAGCGTTATTAATTTGTTGGAACTTCTCTTCTGCCGCTTTTTTCACATCTTCACCCAATGTAGCAACACGGTCAGGGTGATGTTTTAATGCCAGACGGCGATAGGCTGTACGTACTTCCTCATTGGTGGCGGACGGGTCAATTTCAAGTACTTTGTAAGCTTCTTCCAATGAGTTTCCGCTTAAGTTCAGCATGGATTCCACTTCTTTGGGCGACAGTTCCATGCATTGTGCCACTTCTTTTAATGCTGCTATTTCCTCAGAGCATACGCTTCCGTCACTTTTGGCTATGTTTACCAGAAAGTCCAACAATTGCAGCCGTTGTTCGTAAGGCAGGTTCGCGGCAATCTGTGCACCACATTCATGGATGGTATTTTTAAATGCCATCGGGTTTTGACGCTCCATCTGTTTGCGCTGTTCAAAAAGATTCAGCAAAATCTGTTCTCCTTGGATGACTGCCTCTTCGCCGAAATTCATTCTTAAGAATTGGCGTACATATTCCATTTCGCTGTGCATGATGCGTCCGTCTGCACGGATGATGTAAGACGCCATAACCAACATGGAGAATAAAAAGCTATTCCGCTGGCCTTCGTCATAGTTTCCGGCTTCCGCCTGTCCTTTTTCGTATGTATTGCCAAAAAGTCCGTTGTTTCCATCCAGCAATGAGCCTAAGGCAAATCCGGCCAAAGCTCCCAGTGGTCCCATAGTCATGAATCCCAGAATACCACCAATCCATTTTCCTGCTCCCATTATTCTTTTAATTTTTTCGTTTTGGATGCAAAAATAAACAATCTTGGATGAAAAAAGTCTCTTTGCCGCATTTTTTACTATCTTTACCAGTCAAATTAAAAATACTATGTTTCAGAAACTTGTAGCAATAGAACCTGTCAGTCTGGTTCTGTCAGCAGAAAAAGCGTTATATTCTTTTGCAGATGAGGTTGTTATGTACTCTGATATTCCGGCGGGGGATAATGAGATTATTGCTCGGATCGGAGATGCGGATGCTGTATTGTTAAGTTATACATCACAAATAAACCGGTATATTTTAGAGAGATGTCCGAATGTCCGGTATATCGGTATGTGTTGTTCACTATACTCTCCCGAAAGTGCGAATGTGGATATCCGTTATGCTAATGAACGCGGTATTACGGTGACAGGTATTCGTGACTATGGTGATGAAGGGGTAATAGAATATGTAGTCAGCGAACTGGTGCGTTGTCTTCATGGATTCGGTCAGAAGCCGTGGGAAGGGATTCCCCGGGAGATTACCGGCTTGAAAGTGGGTATTGTAGGCTTAGGAAAATCTGGTGGTATGATAGCGGATGCAATGAAGTTTTTTGGTGCGGATATAGCTTATTATGCCCGTAGTGAAAAAAAAGAAGCCGGTGCGAAAGGTTATCGTTTTATGCCTTTGAATGAACTTTTGACATGGAGTGAAGTGGTATGCTGTTGCTTGAATAAGAATACGGTTTTGTTGCATGAGGCGGAGTTCAAGGCACTTGGAAATAGGAAGATACTATTTAACACAGGATTGTCACCTGCGTGGGATGAATCTTCGTTTACCCGATGGTTGGAGGAAGATAATCTTTGTTTTTGTGATACATTAGGAGCATTGGGGAGTACGGCATTGCTTACCCATCCGCATGTGCGTTGTATGCAAGTATCAACCGGCCGTACCCGCCAGGCGTTTGACCGCCTGAGCGAGAAGGTGCTGGCCAATTTGTCAGAATACAATGGGTGAAGTGATATTGAGCAGGGTGTTCACTACAGACCATCCTGCAATCTCTGATGTGGCGCTGTACACTTCTACTACTGCGTGTACTTGTTCATTTTTGATTTCCACTTTTTGAGTATCACCTGTAAATCCAGGGGTGGACTGTATGGATACCTGCATATTGTCCGGTCCTACGGAAGCCAATGAGGCTGCGACAGATACATTTACTTTGGTTGGAAAAACATTTATTGCCTCTGTTGCATTGCCGGAAAAGACAATGCGTTTTTCCTGTTGCAGCTCTTCCTTGTAAACCGATGTGCCTTTCAAAGCATCAGGTCCTTTTTCATTGAAAAAACGAGCTGTAGCATTTCCCATCAAAGAGGTGGTTCTTAATACATCAAATCCTCCGGTGGCCCCGGATACCAAGTAAACCCGTGTATCGTTTGCCTTGGCCGTTTCTTTGACTTTCTCATAAAAAGAGGTGTCTGCCAAAGCTCCTATGGATAGGGTGATAATGGAAGTTCCGTTTTCCAAGGTGGGTAAGGCCAGTTCTTTCATTGCGGCAGGCGAGGCTGATTCCACCAGATAATCAGGTTTTAATTCCAACAGTTCTTTTAAAGTGTGACAGGCTGCACACATTTTTCCGTGTTGCCTCATTTTATTCGCAATGTGTTCGGCCTTTGATGCCGTACGCGAATATACGCCTACTAATTCATAGTCGGGCAACATTCCTTTGACAACTGCGTTTGTTATAATTTCAGCAAGTCGTCCACATCCTACTATAACCAATCTATTCATAGAACAAAGATAGTGATTTTCATCATATAAACCTATTTTGTGGAAAATGGAATTTATTGTGATGTATTTCTTGTTCTATGGGTATGTCTGTCCGAGCTGTTTTGAAATGTTTGCACTTAGTAAATGGCAAAGTATCTGAACTTCGATGAAATGGGAAGAAATGAAAATCTACTCGTGAAAAAGAGATGTCTATGACGAATCTAAAATGAAGATTTAAGGTAAATCTAAGGTTGTTTCTTCTTGTTTTTATGAATAGTTTGTTTACTTTGTGCCAGATAAGTAAATATAGAAATCAAATGGAAAACAAACAACTATTATGCGTTTTATTCCCTTTGTTGGTGGCGTGTACCGGGCAACGCCATCAACAGCAGGTATCCAGTGAGTCAATCATAGAAGAAGCGGTGCGGAAGGGAGAAGTTCTGAAAGGGGAGATTGTTCCCATTGATACGGCTCTGTTCCGGTATGCCTATCGTATGCGTGTACAGGGTGACAAGGCGGTGATATTGGATTTGCACAATGCCGATTACTATTATCATGTATTTACTTATCCCGATTTTCAATATCAGTCTTCTTTTGGAAAGCGTGGGGAAGGTCCGGGTGAGTCCATTTATGCGGCGAATATCCGTTTTGCAGGGCAGGACACGGTGTGGGTGCTTGATGACGGCAAGGGCAGGATGTATCAATATAGCGGTATAGCCGGGGGGAAAACTCCCAAACAGGAAAAGGATATTTTGTTGGATAAGCGCTTGTTCCGTTCCCTTGATTTTGATTTGAAGGATGCCTCTACTGTTGTTATCCCCGATTATTCCGGTGAGAACCGTTTCAGTTGGGCTTCACTCTCTTCCGGCGAATTGCTTCGTAAATCCGAGCAGATACCTGTGTCCGATCCGGAACTGTTGAGAGAAAGTGCGCCTGCTGTGGCTCAAGGCTGGAACAGTTTTGTATCATTCAGTCCTGATAAGAAGATATTGGTTTCTGTCACTCAGTTTGGAGATAGGCTCGATATTTATAGCATGGCTTCACAAAAGCATATAGGAGAATTGGGTGGGGATGGTGAACCCCAATTTAAAGTGAGTCCTGAAGGGTATGGACTTCCGGCGGGGAGAATCTGTTATTATGATGTGCAGGTGACTGACCAATACATTTATACCATTTACGACGGTCGTAAATTTAAGGATATTATGAAGTTGGCCGATGCCTATCAGCAGGGTGGTAAAATATTACGTATATCCACCCACGAGGGCGATGTGGTGAAAACCTATGTATTGGATCGTCCTATTGCCGGTATTTATGTAGATGAGGCTGCCGGTATGTTATTCGGTTTGGATGTCAATGCTGACGAGCAGATAGTGAAATTTCCCCTTGAATTGGAATAGAGGAAGTTTTGAAAAGAAATCACCGTGTTATCCTATAATGGCGGATAATTTATTGTAGTGTATGGTTGGAAAAACATAAGTTCGTTTTCCGAAAAGAACCGGATCTTTTTTGAAAAGAACAGGGCCTTTTTTAAAAAGGTTCTAGTGTTTTATGAGCTGGACTGTCTGCTTATACCAATTTAGAATTCATGCGTTTTTTCTTTCAAATCCTTCATCCTTATGTAAGATGTTAGTTCTTAGCTGATTATAATGACGGATTTGTACCCGGAAAGCTTCAGCCAAAAAAAATCCTTCAGGGTGAAGGAATATGGATGATTTTCAAGTTTGCTTTCATAGAGTTTAAAAGTGAGAATTATCTGTCACACTGTCACAGTACTAATTATTTTGCTGAAAAACAGGTTGTTAAGATGTGACAGATAGCGTGACGGAGAGTGTGACAGATAAAAGTCTGTCACAGTGTTATTGTCCTGCACTACATTGTCCTGTGGCCTATAATGAATGAATCAGAATATAGTAACGAGAATCTCTTTGTTTCCCGTGTATTACAGTGTGTTCCACTGTTTGGTACAATTAATTTTATATGGTGGAACAAATAGTTTTATATGGTGGAATATTTAGTTTTACCTTGATGAAATAAATTATTCCACCTTAATGAAACAACTCGTTCCGCTGTGAGAAATGCTTTGTTCCTGCTGCGGTGGGTTGGTGATTTTAAGTAAGATTGTATACCTTATGTATGCTTATTATTGGAAATAGGAGCTATTCATTCGTTTGAGGAGATAACCAGTCGGTATCCTCCTTTTTCTGTCACTATCTGATATTCGGGAAAGTCCTTGAGTGAGGATTTAAGAGTGGAGATATGACTATATATTTTATTTTCGGGATTGTTATCTTTCGGCCAGAAAGCATTTTTAATATCTTCTTTAGTCAAAAGATGCTTGGGTGTTTTGATAAACAGTTCCAGCAGATTGAAATCTGCCGGTGCTATGTGGCAAAGCCGGTCGCCAATATATAGTTTCTTGCTTTCCAACTTTAAAGTCATTTTCCCCAATTGTATGTAGTCCGGATTGTCAGGAATTTCTTCACATGGTATGCAGTCCGGATTGGCGGGAGTTTCTTTTTCCTGTGGTTTTTTCAGAAATGACAGAGACACCCATATCAAGACAATGAAATAAGCAATGATACTCCATAACACTTTTGGAGTGGTATGTTTTACTATTTCTGTCCAATGAATCATAGCCCATGCCTGTACGCCGGCGGTTCTTTTAGCGTCTATTGCTTGTACAGGGGTGACAAGAGCTTTCTGGAAAGAGATTGAATCATTGTCACTGAATACCTTTTTCTTGTTGGGGCAGTAAATGATTCCCGTCTTAGCGGCGGAAACTCCATTCTTTTCCCATTCTTCTTGGAAGATCTTATTGAAATTGTCTGGATTGACGGGGATAATCCTTGTCATCACATACTGGTTGGCCAGTTGGGTAGCCAGTGACTCATGGGTGCTGTCTTCAAAATAAATGATTTCTAGACTATCACCGTATTCTATTTGGACACCTTTTACCTTTCTGCCTAAAGGGCGATAATGAATAAGAATCTTGTTTAAGCGTTCTTGATAATCAATATTGATTGCTTCACGTAGGCTGTCCTTCATTGTTATCAGAACATTTGTTTTTTCATCTTTAAAAGCAACATAACATAGCAGGATGAATACAATCCATCCCAATGCAATAAAGCTAAACTTGAATAAGTTTGTCGGTATTTTCATGTTTCTTGTTCATGTTAGAGATTGCAAAGATACGCATATTTATAAAAAAGGAACTTATAAGTTAAAAAAAGAATATGATTTAATTGGATGAACCTTATGATTTGGAGATCAGGGCATTAAAATAATCCTTCCGATGAAATGGGGATTTTTTGAATCTTAAGAAAACTTTAAGGTCACCTTAAGATCAATTTAAGGGAAAAAATTTGCGTGCCCGATAGATGTTCTCTACCTTCACACAAAAAATGATAAACCAATGAAAAAAGTATTTGTATTATTTACCGTTGTTATGCTAATGGCGGTAATGGCTTGGGAAAAGCAATCCGGAAAGCCGGTAGAGAGTGAGTTTCTTTTAGATAATGTGGAAGCATTGGCTGCAGGAGAATCCGGGTATGATACATGTCTGGGCAGTGGGAATGTGACTTGCAGTACCGGAGACAAAGTGGAATATGTGCTTAGACCTTTTGGCTTGGATTAATCAATGAGATACCTTTGTCTATTACTATGTGTTTTTGCTCTTTTTTCCTCCTGCAAGGAATCAGAAAAAGATAAAATCGCTCGTTTGGTTGAGGAATGGGAAGGGAAAGAAATTCTCTTTCCTACCCATTCCATCTTTACTATTCAAGGGAAGGATACAGTGGACTTTTCTTTAGCGGATGCGGATTATAAGGTAGTGACTTATATCGATTCTGTAGGCTGTACTAGTTGTAAGTTACAATTGCCTCGCTGGAAGCTGTTTATGCAGGAAGTTGATTCAACGTTGAACCGTCCGGTTCCCTTTGTCTTCTATTTCCATCCGAAAGATATGAAAGAACTGCGTTATATTACCCGTCGTGATGCATTTGTCTATCCTGTTTGTTTCGATGAAAAGGACGATTTTAACCGATTGAACCACTTTCCGGATGAAATGACTTTCCAGACATTCCTATTGGATAAAGACAACAGGGTGGTGGCTATAGGCAATCCTGTTCACAATCCAAAGGTGAAGGAACTTTATTTGAAAGTATTGACAGGTGGTGAAGTTGTAAAAGCGGAAACACCGATAACGAAAGTCAGTCTGGACGTAACAAGCATAGACTTCGGTTCATTTCCTCAGTCGGAGAAGCAGGAACGCAAGTTCACACTGACCAATACGGGACAGCATGTACTGGTGATATACGATGTCATCACTTCCTGTGGATGTACCAAGGTAAACTATAATAAGGAGGGTGTTCGTCCGGGAGAAAAAGCGGAACTGACCGTGATTTATGAAGCCGAAAAGGCTGAGCATTTCAGTAAGACGGTTACCATTTATTGCAATGCAGATAATTCTCCACTTCGTTTGAAGGTAACGGGGAATGCTGAATAAAGGATGAAGTATGAATCAATGGGAGTAAAAAGCGGATGGAAAGAAATTCATTTTCTTTGCCGAAAGTCGATTCTTTCCACCCTGTGGCTCTCTTCTAAAAGAAAAGGAGGTTAAGTCCGATGTAAAAGTAGTGTAAATAATCAGAATAAGCAAGCGGTATTTTTGTTTTTTCTGCGGTGGAGTTCTTTCCGAGAATAAGATGAAAATATGAATAATAATAATTTTTTTTACTAGAAATAAGATGATAATGAAAAAGTTGATATTAATATTTTTCCCATTTCTTTTTGTTTCATGTAGTGTAAAACATAAAAAAACATTTGATTATATTTTTAATAAAACTGAAGCAATCACACTTGAGCAAAGCAAATTGACTTTGAGTAAGGATATAACCGTTCTCAGTTTTTCAGATTCTAGTATGGTCGATCGTAATTCATCTATAATTAAAGTTGACAGTGGTTGGATTGTATATTCAAAAAATTCAGAATCATCTATACTTAGCTTTACTAGTGATGGACAGTTTTCCGGTTATATCGGACACAGGGGAAATGGCCCTGGTGAATATACTAGCGTCTATGATGTCGTTGTTAATCAGAAAAGTAAAGTTTTAGAGGTCCTATCAGATGGAGGAATTTTTTGTTATACTTTTGGGGGAGATTTCTTAGACAAGAAGGAGGTTACTTATCCTGCGTTTTCTTTTGCCATAGATGATAGGCAGAATTATTGGTTTTATGTAGGTAACAACACCACGTATGGCGATGCTAAAATGATTTGTACAGATGAAAATATCGCCAATGTGGCATATTATCTTCATCAAAAGTCTAATATGCTTCCGATGGTAGAGAATAATTTTGGAAGAAATGGAGAATGGTTGACGTTTCATGAGTCGCTAAATCATGATTTGTATACGATAGAAAATGGGAAATTGGACTTATCATATGCTATGGACTTTCCTAATTATAAGCTGCCTAAGAAATTACATGAATTATCGGGCATGGAAGTTATAGAAGAATTGCAGCGTTCTAACTATGCATCTATTATAAATTATCTGGAAAATCATGATTATATATTTTTAAATGTTTTATTGAACAATGAAGGTGAACGAATCCCAGAGGTTTATTATTGGATTATTAGTAAGAATTTGCAAGAGGAAGTTATCATCAAAATTGATGGTGGAATTTCTGCAGAATCCTATTTGTTTAATACTCAGTATTTGTCTAATGATAATAAATTATATTGTTTGGGGTATATATGGGAAAATAAGGATATGGAATCCTTTGAGGAAAATTTAAATCCTTCTGTAGTAGCACTTGAATTTAATGAACTATTTAGTAAAGTACGATGACAAATATAGTATCTTTATTTTATTGTAAGTGTGAATCCTTATTCTCTCCTTTTCTGAAAATAAGATGAAGTAACTAATTATTGAAACTAAAAATATCAATTGAGTCTGATTCTTCAGACTGGTTGAAATGTAGTTTTACTCAGGTACATAATTTAATTCCTGTGTTTTAGATTGTATCAGATAGCGGGAAGAATAAGGTGTGTTTTGAGTTTAGTTTTAATTTATGTTTTCGCAGGGGTAAATTATACTATTCCACCAAATTAACAAATGAATAATATTATGTTCTTAGCAAGACTCCTTGTCCTTTTTTCATTAGTATGTATCTCTTGTGCCCACTCTTCTTTTGAGCAGAAACAATTGAAACATGCTTTAGATTTTGCTACTTCTAATCGTTTGGAATTGGAGATACTGCTTCAGCATTATACCTATGATTCTTTAAAATTGGAAGCGGCTAAATTTTTGATACGGAATATGCCTCATTGCTATTCCTACCAACAGGGAGGTGAAATGGATAGTGTGAAGCGTGTACGTACTTATTATAGTCCTTTCGGACAAATAGACCAGACTTATGCCAGACGTTGGGGGCATTATACCTATCGTAATCTTCCTAAAATATATGATGCCCATATTATCACAGCCGAATACTTGATAGACAATATAGACCGTGCTTTTGATAATTGGCAGAAACGTCCATGGAACCGTTCTCTTTCATTTGAAGATTTTTGTGAATACTTGTTGCCTTATCGTATAGGGGATGAACCGCTGGAAGAATGGCGTGAACTTTATGAAAAGAAATATGGATATTTATTAGATTCCATATATAAAGGCAGTGATGTGGTGGAGGCCGCGAATTTGGTAAGCAGGCATCTACAAGAACCTGTCTTTATTTATTGTGAAGACTTTGAACTGCCTCATATCGGTCCCAGATATTTATTCAGCCATCGATATGGTAGTTGCGTGGATGCGGCGGATATAGTGACTTATGCATTTCGGGCTGTCGGCATTCCTTGTATGGAAGATACGGATGCCAGAGGGGGACATGTGTGGAATGTTGTTCGTGACACGACAGGGCGCGATGTACCTATTTGGTATATAGCTTCGGAGGCTGTAAGGGGGAGTAGGGATACGGGAGGGTATAAACGTGGCAAGGTTTACAGGCCCATGTATGGTTTTCAAGAAGAAAAGGCAGCACATCTGGGAGATGATTGGAAATCAATGCCGCTTTTATTCTATCACCCTTATATGAAAGATGTCAGTTATGCATATTATCCGGATACGTTACGCATACTTACCGGTATTCCTGATGATGAGGTTTGTTATCTGGCCCATTTCCACGAAGCGCATTGGTGGAGTTGTGCCTGTGCACGCTCGGCAAGCGGCAAGATGGAAATACCTAATCTAGAATCGGAACTGGTATATCTTCCCATGAAATATACCAAAGGCAATTATTATCCTTCCGGCTTCCCCTTTTGGTTTGCAGGTGGAGAAATAAATACGTTTCTTCCGGATTGGGAGAAAACAGTAAAGGTTCGTTTGTATAGAAAATATCCGGTATATGGTTGGTTGCGCAGCTTTATGGGCCATGTGGTGGGAGGTACTTTTGAGGGAAGTATGACGAAAAATTTTGAAGATGGAAAGACATTATATGAGATAGCGGATACTCCCGTGATAGCAAGGAATAGAATCTTTCTGAATAAGTCGGTTAAGTGCCGTTACATAAGATATAAGGCTGACAATGATAAATGTGCGGAACTGGCGGAAATGACATTTTATGCCAATGGAAAGGCTGTTTCTCCGATAGCGGTTTGGGGGAGTCCTACGGAAAAAGGAAATATGCATGTGCTGGCAAAGCACGTGGCGGATGGTGATCCTCTTTCTTATTATCTGTCTTTAGACAAAGGAGGGGAGGTTGTTGTTGATTTGGGCCGTGTCGCAGTTATAGATTGCCTGGAGTATATGCCCCGGAATGATGACAATTTTATTTCTCCGGGTGATATTTATGAGTTGTTCTGTCATGCCGGTACTGAAGGATGGAAGAGTTTGGGAAAACAGCGGGCTGATACTACCTGTTTGGACTGGATTGTGCCTGACAATGCATTGTTCTGGTTACGCGATCTGACCCGTGGGCGTGAAGAACATATTTTCTTTATGCAGAACAGGCGGCAGAAATTTCCAACCTTTTAAGATTTAAAATGAGGTATATAAAGAAATACATAGGCGTTTTATATAACTTGCTGGTTTGTGTGACCGGAGGGAGTTTGTTAATGATGATTATTTGGTTGTTATTACAGATATTTGTTTTTGCCTCATTTGCCATACCTTCTGACTCCATGGAGCCGGTTCTGATACCGGGTGACTATGTGCTTGTCAATAAAATGTTGAAAGGACCACGTATATTCAGCCTTGGTGATGCCCGGCAACATAAGCCGCTACACATCGATCGTTTGAAGGGATTCAGTGAATTTCAGCGCAATGAGGTATTGGTCTTTAATTTCCCTTATCCGGAACGATGGGACAGTATAGGGTTTAACCTGATGCTTTATTATGTAAAGAGGTGTATCGCATTGCCGGGTGATACTGTTGAAATAAGGGACGCCCGATATAGGGTCAGAGGTTATGATAAGGAATTAGGAAATATAGTTTCACAAAACAGTTTGGCGCATTTTTTGGAGAAACCGAGGAATGTGGAGAAAATGATACAGGAAAATTGTTTTTTTGCTTATCCCGGTGATACCATCTTAAAATGGAGTATTAAAGATTTTGGTCCTTTTTATCTTCCTTCCCGTGGGGATACTATTGTGATGGATGATAAACATTATTTGCTTTATCGCAATCTTATAGAATGGGAGCAACAAGATAAATTAATAGCAAGTAACGGGCATTTTTATTTAAATGGGCGGGAAGTGGAGCATTATGTTTTTATGCACAATTATTATTTCATGGGTGGTGATAATTGTTATAATTCTCAGGACTCGCGCTATTGGGGGCCTTTGCCGGAGGAATATATTGTAGGAAAGGCGACATTGATATGGAAGTCTAAGAATGGAGTGACGGATGAAATACGTATGGACAGGATATTTAAAAAGATAAAGTAGTATGAGAGTTTGTGGTGTATATTTTGTTTTTGTAATTCTTCTTTCTGCTTGTACGAATGGAGTAAGTCATTTGGATATTGCTTTGCAGCAGGCTAAACATAATAAAGCGGAGTTGGAAAAAGTGTTGAAGCATTTTAAACATGATAGCTTGAAATACCGTGCTGCCTGTTTTTTGATTGAAAATATGCCTGGTAAATATTCAATACTCCCTTATGATTCGTTGGATAGATATAAGAACTTTTTGAAGATTATCCCACAAAATGATCCTATAAGTTGGGATGTGCGATATTCTAAGATTTGGCATGGATTTGATTCTATTTCTAAACGACAGTTGGCAGGTTTTAGTAAGATTGAAGATATAAAAGTTATAACGGGAGATTATTTAATAAAAAATATTGAATATGCTTTTAAAATATGGGAGAATGGAAAAATAAAAGATTACTGTTCATTTGATGAATTCTGTCATTATATTTTGCCTTACCGTATAGACCATGAGCCATTATCGAATTGGCGCGAGGAAGGTTTTCAAAAGTTTGGTCATTTATTGGATTCTTTAATGTCTCCACGAGAATTGGCCCTTCGTATCATAAAATTAGGTGGAATGCGTTATAATATAGGAATGACTAAATATCCTTATAAACAGTCTTATGTTGAAATGCTACAGACCCGTTGGGGTACTTGTGATGATATGGCGGCATTTTTAGCTTTGTCTTTACGTGCCATTGGAATCCCTGCTTCTATTGATTATGTTCCGGCATGGGCTAATAGGAGTTCTTCGCATTGTTGGAATGTGGTGAAAGATGCTACTGGTGATTTTATAGAAGTGGGATATGGCCCTGAAGGAAAAAATGAAGTTGTATACAAGATTTCTAAGATTTATAGGAAAAAATATGATATTCCACTATGTGATGTTACATCCGAATATGCTATGCCTCTTTCTGATTTAACCTTTAGAGTGCCTTCACAGAAAGATAAACAATTAATCAGTCTTTGTACTTTTAATAATCATGACTGGGTTCCTGTTGCTTTATCAAAGGTGATGAATGGAAGTGTTTTGTTTGAATCAGTCGGGAGAGGAATTTTATGGGGAGATAATCAAATAAGAACTTATTTAAACGAAGGAAAGGGGATTGTTTTCTTAGCATTTATCAGCCAAAATGGGCGGTTGAATAATAAACCTATAGGGTTTCCTATAATTCTTTTAGAAGATGGAACCATAAAAGAGCTGTGTGCTAGTACAGAAAAAGAAAGTATTATACTTTACCGTAAATACCCATATTATGGAAGTAATAATGCAATAATACATGATAGTAATGAAATATGTGTCGATAATGAATATGAATTGTTCTATTGGAATATGAAATGGATTAGTTTAGGGCGAAAATTAGCAGTCGACAATAAACTTCATTATGATGATGTGCCTAAAGGCGCTTTATTGTGGTTAAAAAATCATACTCAAGGAAAAGAAGAGCGGATTTTTACATACGAAGACGGGAAACAAGTTTGGTGGTAGAAATGGAAAATAAATGGCTGAAATATGGAATAGCATTGGTGGCAGGCATACCGGTTGCGTTGTGTCTCAGCGTGGTGTGTTGTAGTACGTCTTCACTGTCATCCGATATTTTGGCGGATGACTGGCGGTGGATGTATGCCTGTGGAGTTCTTTCATCGGCAGCTTTTGCCCTGTTGATATTTCTTTTTCCGGCACGGATTAAGGAATGTCTTTCGGCTGTCGTTTCATGGGTGTTTATTCTATACGGAGGAATGGAAGCCGTGTGGGGCATCCGTCAGGTGGTATATGGCTTTACCTATTCCAACCATTCCCTCTATGCTTTGACCGGTTCATTCTATAATCCCGGTCCTTATTCAGGCTACCTTGCCATGATATTCCCTATCTGCCTGTATGAATGGTTAAAGCGGAAAGAGGGTAAGAAAACCATACCTTATTATGTTGCTTTAGCTGTCATGCTATTGATTCTTTGTGTGTTGCCTGCCGGAATGAGCCGCTCGGCATGGATAGCTGCGGCGGTCTCTTCCATTTATGTTTGTGGTATGCACTATAAGATGGAAATTCAGCATTATATCAGGCATCATCGTAAGCAGGCAGTGTCTTTTGCCATAGTAACCTTTATTTTGGGCGGTATAGCATTGGGTGGCATTTATCAAATGAAAAAGGATTCGGCAGACGGCCGTCTGTTTATGTGGAAAATTGCTGCCCAAGCTGTCAGTGAGCACCCATGGACAGGATGCGGATGGAACAGTGTTCCGGCTGCTTACGGACAAGCGCAGGAGAATTATTTTGCAGCCGGAAATTATACGGCAACGGAGGAACTTGTGGCAGGTGCTCCCGAATATGTTTTCAATGAATATCTGCAAGTAGCCATTGCCTGGGGAATACCTGTGCTTTGCATCGGGTTGTTGATACTAGGTGGGAGCATGTACATAGGTCATAAACAAGGCATCTATGGACTATGCGGCGCATTGCTATCTTTAGCGGTATTTGCGTTTTCTTCTTATCCATTACAATTTCCAGCGTTTGTTTCGGCTTTGATTATATTAGTATTAGCTTGCGGTATCCGTGTTCTTCCTTTAGAGAAAGTTTGGCCTCGCATTTTATTTACTGTTTTATTGTTAATCGGAAGCTATGGCTGTTTCTGTAAATATCAGCAGAAATCCAAGACTGTAGAAGCTTGTAAGCAATGGACCAAAAGCCGTATATTTTACCACTCGGGAGCTTACCGGCAAGCGGTGGAAAGCTATGCTGAAATTCAGAAAGAAATGAAAGGGAATGCCCGCTTTATGTTTGAGTATGGCCATGCCTTGCATAAACTGCATGAACCCGAACTGTCTAACAAGGTACTGAAAGAGGCCTTGAAAGTGAGTGGCGATCCCATGATACTAAATATTATCGGGAAAAATGAACAGGACATGAAGCACTATGATAGTGCGGAATATTGGTTTATGCGTGCTGTCCATCGGTTGCCCGGAAGGATTTATCCTTATTATCTTTTGGCCAATCTATATGCGGATCCGTTTTTTTATCGGTGTGACAAATTGGAGCGGATGGTACAGACGGTATTGGAGAAAGAACCGAAAGTTCAGTCTACCGCTATCAAGCAGATGAGACGGAAAGCACGGGAATTATTAAAAAAAGTACCCGAAAATTAGTTTTTTCAAAATAAAAAGTTTTTATTTGTTATAGATATCACAAAATATGACCATGAAATTACACATATTTGCATCAGGCTTATTATTAGCCGTTTCTTTCACTGCCTGCTCGGGAGAAAAAAAGGAAACAACGGAAAAAGAAGGGGTGGAAACAGTTCTTCCTTCTTTACCCAATGAGGTGACGGTGATGCCGCTGAAAAAGCAGGTTTTCAATCATGAATTGATCAGTAACGGGAAAGTGACGGCACAGGATTATGCCGACCTGTATTTTCGTACCTCGGAAGTGGTGGCGAATATCTGGGTAAAGAACGGGGATATAGTGCGGAAAGGTCAAAAAATAGCCCAATTGGATTTGTTTAAGTTGAACAATACGTTGGTACAGAATAAAAATAGTTTGGCACAGGCTACCCTAGAGATGCAGGATGTGTTGATAGGACAAGGATATGCTCCCGATAATCTGAAGGTGATACCTGCTGATGTGCTGGAACTGGCAAAAGTAAAAAGCGGGTATGAGCAGAGCAAAGCTCAATATGAATCTGCTCAATATGATATGGAACAAGCTACGTTGACTGCTCCTTTCGATGGAGTGATTGCCAACCTCTTTGAAAAGAGATATAATATGCCCAAAACTTCCGAGCCTTTCTGCCGGGTAATCAATGCCGGAAATATGGAGGTGGATTTCACCGTACTTGAAAATGAGCTGCCATTGCTGAAAGTGGGGGATAAGGTGGAGATTACTCCTTATGCATCGGCAGCAGGGGTGCGCCAGGGAAGTATCAGTGAGATTAATCCGCTGGTGGACGAGAATGGAATGGTACGGATAAAGGCGAGAGTGAACGGGAGTAATAAATTGTTCGACGGCATGAATGTAAGGGTAAGCGTGAAGCGTTCTGTGGGCGAACAACTGGTTATCCCCAAAACGGCGGTTGTACTACGTTCCGGCAAACAGGTGGTATTTACACTGAAAGAGGGTAAAGCTATGTGGAACTATGTGCATACGGGATTGGAGAATATGGAGGAATATACTGTCACAGACGGACTGGAAGAAGGTATGGAGGTGATAACTACCGGAAATGTGAATCTGGCTCATGAAGCACCGGTGAGGGTGATTAAAAATTAAAAGTATGGTTAAGTTCTTATTGCAACGGCCCATTGCGGTGCTGATGGCTTTTACCGCCTGTTTTATTGTCGGGTTGGTGACCTACTTTTCGCTGCCTGTATCTTTGCTGCCCGATATTGCCATACCGCAGATTACCATACAGGTAACGGGTGAGAATTCATCGGCGCGGGAACTGGAGAATACAGTGGTTACCCCTGTGCGCAGACAGTTGCTGCAAGTGGCCGGACTGAGAGAAATAAAAAGTGAAACCCGTGACGGGGCGGGTGTGGTCCGTCTGGAATTTGACTTTGGAGTGAATACCGACCTGGCATTTATAGAGGTGAATGAGAAGATAGATGCCGCTATGAACAGTCTTCCCAAGGAAGTGACACGTCCCAAGGCTATCAAAGCAAGTGCAACGGATATTCCTGTACTTTATGTCAATATGACTTTGAAAAACGACGGTGCTTATCAGGAAACCGACGAGCAACAATTTCTGGAGTTGTGCGAATTGGCGGAGAATGTGGTGAAACGCCGCATCGAACAGTTACCCGAAGTGGCTATGGCGGATATAACCGGAGTGCCCGGAAGGCTTTTGCAAATTGTTCCTGATAAAGATAAACTGGCCATGACGGGTATCAGTGTGGAGGATATAGAGAATACACTTTCCGCCAATAATGTAGAGCCGGGAAGTATGCTGGTGAGGGATGGTTATTATGAATATAATATTCGCATTGCTACCCTGCTCCGTACCCCGGAGGATGTGAAGAATATCTATATCCGCAAGGGGGAACGTATTATGCAGTTGAAAGAGCTCTGCAAAGTAGATATTGTTTCGCAAAAAGAGATGGGACGTTCCGTAGCCGGAGGAAAAAGGGCGGTGACGCTGGCCATTATCAAGCAGAGCGATGAAAATATGGATGTCATGAAAGAGAAGCTGAAAGTAACAACCGATTATTTTGCTTCTCTATATCCGGATATTGAATTCAGCGTAAGCCGTAATCAGACGGAATTGCTGGACTATACCATTTCGAATTTGCAGCAGAACCTATCTTTGGGTTTCTTGTTTATCTTTATTGTAGCCGTGCTGTTTTTGGGGGATGTCCGTTCACCGTTGATTATCGGCATCAGCATGGTTACTTCTATTGTAATCACATTCTTTTTCTTTTATTTCTGTCATGTGTCGCTGAATGTGATATCACTTTCGGGCTTGATTCTGGCAGTAGGTATGATGATAGACAGCGCCATTATTGTAACGGAAAATATTTCGCAGTATCGTGAACGGGGGTATTCTCTGAAACGTTCGTGTGCCGTGGGCACGACGGAAATGATCACACCGATGCTCAGTTCGTCCCTTACAACCATTGCGGTATTTGTGCCTTTGATATTTATGAGTGGCATAGCCGGAGCTATTTTTATGGATCAGGCTTTTTCTATCACGGTGGGATTGATGATATCTTATATTACGGGTATTATGTTGCTGCCCGTATTGTATCTGTTGTTTTATAAGGTCGGTATCCGCAGTAAGGGATTTCTTTCCAGACGTTTTGACAATCTGCTGAAAAATGAGTGGCTGGAAAGCTTTTATGATAAAGGGATTGACTGGGTGTTCTCACATAAAAAGCTTTGTGTGACCGGCACGCTGGCAACCCTTCCACTGTGTGTGTTTCTTTTTTATGTAATGGAAAAAGAGCGTATGCCGCAGATTGACCAGAATGAACTGGTGGCAAGGATAGAGTGGAATGAGAATATCCATGTGGACGAGAACAACCGCCGGGTGGATGATTTAATGAAACAGGTGGACGACCGGGTAACGGAGCATGCTGCTTATGTGGGTATGCAGGATTATATATTGAACGGGGGCAGTGAACTTTCGTCTACCGAAGCGGAACTTTATTTCAAGACGGAAAAGCCATCCGGAATCTATTCATTGCAGGAATTATTAGAGAAGGAGATAAGAGAGAAATATCCGTTGGCTGTGGTTACTTTCTCACCTCCCGAAACAATCTTTGAAAAATTGTTTGTGACAGGAGAAGCGGATGTGGTAGCGGAACTCCATACGGCGAATAAGTCGCAGGCACCGGATGCGGAGCATTTGCAGCGGTTGGAAAAGGAAATTACGCGGGTGGCGGATAATGTTCCGACGGGCATCGCTTTCCGGAATCAGATGAATCTGATAATCAATAAAGAAAAACTGTTGTTGTATAACGTATCATATGATGAATTGACGCGGGTGCTCCGCACGGCTTTCAAAGAAAACAAGGTTTCCGTTTTACGCTCTTATCAGCAATATCTGCCTATCAGTATTGCCGGAGAGGAAAAGAGTGTAAATAGTGTATTAAGTGAAACTTTGGTGCGGACGATGGCGGATGGTAACGGAGAGGTGAATCATATTCCTTTGAATAATCTGGTGACGGTAGTGCCCGCCGAAGATTTGAAGAGTATTACGGCGGGAAAGAACGGAGAATATATTCCTTTAAGTTTTTATGATGTGAAGGATGCACCGGAACTGATGCGGAATGTAAAAGAGGTGGTTAGTGAGGAAAAGGAATGGGAAGTGGATTTCTCGGGTAGTTTCTTTTCGAATGAAAAAATGATGGGGGAATTGACTGTGATTCTTTTTGTTTCTTTGTTGCTGATGTATTTTATCCTTTGCGCGCAATTCGAGAGTTTCCTGCAACCGCTGATTGTCTTGATGGAAATTCCTATTGATACGGCTTTTGCTTTGCTGGCATTATGGGTTTTCGGTCACACGTTGAATTTGATGTCTGCCATAGGCATTATCGTGACTTGTGGTATTGTGGTGAATGACTCTATTTTAAAAATGGATGCCATCAATGAATTACGGAAAGCGGGGATGCCTTTGGTGGAAGCCATTCATACAGCGGGCAGGCGCAGGTTGAGAGCGATTATCATGACTTCGCTGACAACTGTCTTTGCAATGGTTCCGTTGCTGTTTACCTCGGATATGGGGTCGGAGATGCAGAAGCCTTTGTCTATTGCCATGATTGGCTCTATGGTGGTGGGAACTTTGGTCAGCTTGTTTATCATTCCTTTAATATATTGGTTTATTTATAGAAAACATGACAAAAATGAAGTACATTAGCATATGGATGGTGGGGTGTATGCTGTTGTCTCTCGGAGCAAAGGCGCAGCAGGTGGTGAAGCTGGATTTGCAACGCACGATAGAGATTGCGAATGATAGTTCCTTGTCCGCTTTCAGATATCAGAATCTTTATTTGTCGGGATATTGGGAATATCGTACTTACAAGGCGAACCGTTTGCCGAGTCTTACGCTGGATCTGACTCCGGCTAAATATTATCGCTATATCACCCAGCGTTATGATTCGAATGAGGATATGGATGTGTATCGTGAACAACAGATGTTCAGCGCATCGGGTGGATTGAGTATCAAACAGAATCTGGACTGGACGGGCGGTACTTTCTATATTGATTCGGAACTGGACTTTATGCGTAATTTCGGTGACTCAAAGTCTACACAGTATTCCAGTATCCCTGTGCGTGTGGGATATCAACAGAGCCTGTTGGGATATAATGCTTTTCGTTGGGACCGGAAAATAGAGCCGTTGAAGTATGAAAAGGTGAAGAAGCAATTCATTTATAACACGGAAATGGTTTCAGAAGAAGCGGTGACTTATTTCTTTGCGTTGGCTATGGCACAGGCGGATTACCGCTTGGCGGAGGAGAATGTGGCGTCCAGTGATACCCTTTATAGCATCGGACTCCAGCGTCATAAGATAGCAGCCATATCACGTGCCGATTTGCTGACATTGCAGCTGGACAAAGTGAATGCGCATAATACGTTGCAGAATGCGCAGATTGCTTTGAAACGCGCTATGTTTTCATTGGCTTCCTTTCTGAACCTGGATAAGAATACTGTGATTGAATTGGATATACCGGGACGTCCCACAGGAAAGATGATTCCCGTAGATGATGCGTTGATGCGGGCCAAAGAGAATAATCCTACTTTCCTGGAACAACGGCAGAATGTGCTGGAAGCGGAACAGAATGTGGACAAGACAAAGAAAGAATCCCGTTTCAATGCCAGCTTTAATGCCAGTGTGGGCTTTAACCAGGTGGCGGATAAACTGGGAGATGCTTACAGGCATCCTTTGCAACAGGACTTGGTTTCTGTCAGTGTTTCTATTCCTTTGATTGACTGGGGGGTGAGAAAGGGTAAATATAATATGGCGAGAAATAATCTGAATGTGGTGAGGATTGCCGCCCGTCAGGAAGAACTGAGTGTGGAGGAAGAGGTGATTATGACGGTGAATGATTTTAATATTCAGCAGAGTTTGATTGCGAGTGCGGAGGAGGCTTTGGATCTTGCCGTAATGGCATACGAGCAGACACGCCAACGTTTTATCATCGGAAAGGCGGATGTGAATAGTCTTACTCTTTCGTTGAACCGCCAGCAGGAGGCGCAGAAAAATTATATTTCGGCTTTGCAGAATTATTGGTTGAATTATTATAAGATACGTAAACTGACGCTGCACGATTTTGAGTCCGGTTTTTCCCTTGCGGACAAGTTTGATTTTAATACAGGAATTTATCGATGAGTAATCCGCGTAACCTCTCCTCGTTTACCTTGATAGTGACATTTGTCTGCCTGTCACTGATAGGGGTGGTATTAGTACCGCTGTTGCCGGTTAAGCTGGCGCCGTCGCGTACCTTGCCCGGTCTGACTGTTTCTTTCAGTATGCCCGGCAATTCGTCACGGGTTATTGAGGCGGAGGTTACCAGTAAACTGGAGGCGATGATGGCCAGAGTAAAGGGAATCAGGAAGGTGAACTCTACTTCGGATAACGGCAGCGGCTCAATTTCTTTGGAACTGGACAAGCATGCGGATATTGACGTTACCCGCTTTGAAGTGTCTACCATCATCAGACAGACCTGGCCTCAGCTGCCCGAGGGGGTGAGTTATCCTCAAATCAGTACGCGACGTTCGGATGATAAGGCATCCAGACCTTTTATTACTTATACACTGAATGCGCCTGCCAATCCTATTTTGATTCAGCAGTATGCGGAAGAGAATATCAAGCCGGTATTGGGACAGTTGAAGGGGATTTATAAAGTGGAACTGAATGGAGCTACACCTATGGAGTGGCAGTTGGAGTATGACAGTGACCAGCTTTCGCGTTTGGGAATCACACTGCAGGCTGTGCAACGGGCCATTAACCGCCATTATGAAAAAGAGTTTCTGGGGATCTGTTCTATTGAAAAAGGTGCGGAGGGCAGAGAGTGGATCAGACTGGTACGTACATCTACTGAAAAAGAAATGGAATTTGAACCGGGAGCCATTCAACTGCAAGCCGAAGATGGAACGATGGTTACGCTGGATAAACTGATAAAGGTAAGGCATGTGGAAGAACGACCGCAAAGTTATTACCGGATAAACGGGCTGAATTCTGTCTACCTGTATATCACAGCCGAGGAAACTGCCAATCAATTAAATTTAAGTGGGGAAGTGAAGCACCTTATGGGTGAGTTGCAACAGAAGATGCCTCCGGGCTATGAGGTACATATCAGTTATGACGCTACGGAATATATTCAGAAAGAATTGGATAAGATTTATTTCCGTACCGGACTGACCGTATTGATTTTATTGCTGTTTGTAGCGTTGATAACACGAAATCTGCGTTATCTGTTCCTGATTGTGACCAGTCTGGCGGTTAATATATCTGTTGCCGTCATTCTTTATTATGCATTTGGTCTGGAAATGCAGCTTTATTCATTGGCGGGTATTACCATCTCATTGAATTTGGTGATAGATAATACGATAGTGATGACAGACCATATTCTGCATCGCCGCAATCTGAAGGCGTTTGTTTCTGTACTGGCGGCCACGCTGACTACTATCGGGGCATTGGTTATTATTTTCTTTCTGGATGAGAAGATACGTCTGAACTTGCAGGATTTTGCAGCGGTGGTCATTATCAATCTGGCAGTATCTTTGTTTGTTGCATTATTCTTTGTTCCGTCCATGATTGATAAAATAGGTTTGGAAAAGAAAAAGAGAAGAAAAAGAAGACGTTTTCTGCTCAGACCCACTTTTATGAAACGGTTGACTGTCTATTTTACCCGTTTCTATCAAGGGGTGATTTATTATTTATGCCGTTTCAGGGTGATAGCTTGCCTATTATTGCTGCTGGGGTTCGGTCTGCCTGTATTTATGCTGCCCGAGAAGATGGAAGGAGAAGGTAAATGGGTGGAATATTATAATAAGGTATTTGATAATCCTACCTTCAAGGATAAGGTAAAGCCGGTAATCAACAAGGCTTTAGGTGGCAGCCTCCGTCTTTTTGCGGAAAAAGTATACGAGGGAAGTTATTTCAATCGTGATGAAGGTGAAGTGGTGCTTTCCGTTTATGCTACGTTGCCTAATGGCAGTACATTGGAGCAGATGAATGTGCTGATTAAGAGGATGGAAACTTATCTGAGCGATTTCAAGGAAATCAGGCAGTTTCAGACGTATATCTATAATGCGCGTCAGGCTAATATCCAGATTTATTTTACAAAAGAAAATCAGCGGAGCGGATTCCCGTATACTTTGAAAGCTAATATAATCAGTAAGGCACTGACTTTGGGAGGTGGTAGCTGGAGTGTATATGGTTTGCAGGATCAGGGCTTCAGTAACGATGTGCGTGAGAGTGCGGGAAGTTTCCGTGTGAAACTGTATGGATATAATTATGACGAACTTTCTTATTGGACAGAACAGCTGAAAGAGAAGTTGTTATTACACCGTCGTATTAAAGAGGTTACGGTAAATTCGGAGTTCTCTTGGTGGAAAGATGATTATAGCGAGTTCTATCTGGATTTGGACAGGTTGAGGATGGCGAAAGAGCATATTACAGCCACGCAGCTGTTCGCCGCTTTGCGCCCTGTTTTCGGAAGGGATATTTATTGTGGTAACGTGTTGTTTGACAGTCAGACGGAGCAATTGAAACTTTCATCGGTTCAGGGACAACGATATGATGTATGGGGATTGGTCAATATACCCTTTTTTATTGATGGCCGTTCTTATAAACTGGCTGATTTCGCTACTGTCCGGAAGGGACAGTCACCTCAGAAAGTCGCTAAAGAAAACCAGCAATACCGGCTTTGTCTGCAATATGAATATATCGGTTCTTCCGAACAAGGAAAAAAACTGTTGAAGAAAGACTTGGAAGAATTTAATAAGATATTGCCTATGGGATATACAGCCGAAAATGAGCAGGATTACTGGTCATGGAATAAGAAAGATAACAAGCAATACGCATTGCTGTTGATTGTAATCGCCATTATTTTCTTTACGACGGCTATTTTGTTTAATTCCTTGAAACAGCCTTTGGCTATCATTTTTGTTATTCCGATATCCTATATCGGCGTATTCCTTACGTTTTATCTTTTCGGACTGAATTTTGATCAGGGGGGATTTGCTTCTTTTGTATTACTTTGCGGTATTACAGTAAATGCCAGTATTTATATTCTAAATGAATATAATGCGATAAGAAAAAGGTATCCTCTGTTATTACCGGTACGTGCCTTCACCAAGGCATGGAATTCGAAAATTCTGCCTATCTTTCTGACGGTCGTTTCTACTATTCTGGGATTTATTCCTTTTATGGTGGGAGATGGAAAAGAGGCTTTCTGGTTCCCTTTGGCAGCAGGTACTATAGGCGGGTTAGTTATGTCTATACTTGGAATATTTTTGTTTTTGCCTATATTCTCATTGAAGAAACAAAAAAGATAATAAAGGTTTTACTTTTCTTTTTCAATAGAAGTGTTTACTTTTGTTGTTACAAAAAAACGTTGAATAAATATTATCTAATACTCGCTAATCATGTTGACTCAAATTATTAACGGCAAGATTTTTACTCCGCAAGGTTGGCTGGACGAAGGCTCTGTACTGATACGGGATAATAAAATATTGGAAGTGACTAACTGTGACCTGGCACTGATCGGTGCAAAATTGATTGATGCTAAAGGGATGTATATTGTACCCGGATATGTGTGTATGCATGCTCATGGCGGTGGTGGTCACGATTTTAATGAATGTACGGAAGAGGCGTTCCGCGCAGCTATAAAAGCGCATCAGAAGCATGGGGCGACCAGTATTTTCCCAACTTTGTCTTCTTCTCCTTTTTCAGAAATCCGTAAGGCGGTAACTGTGTGCGAAACCTTGATGAACGAGAAGGACAGTCCTGTGTTGGGGTTGCATGTAGAAGGCCCTTATCTGAATCCGAAAAGAGCAGGTGAGCAGTTTGCCGGGAAATTGAAGAATCCTGATAAAGAGGAATATACTTCTTTATTGGAAAGTACTGACTGCATCAAGCGTTGGGACGCTTCACCTGAACTTCCGGGCGCGTTGGAATTTGCCCGCTATTTGAAATCAAAAGGTATATTAGTGGCTGTGTCACATACAGAATCGGAATACGAGGGGATAAAAGCTGCGTTTGAAGCTGGGTTTACTCATACTGCCCATTTCTATAACGGTATGCCGGGATTCCATAAATGTCGTGAATATAAATACGAAGGGACAGTGGAAAGTGTTTATCTGACAGACGGAATGACCATTGAATTGATTGCCGACGGTATCCATTTACCTGCTACTATTCTTCGGTTGGCTTATAAGTTGAAGGGAGTGGAAAAAACTTGTTTGGTTACGGATGCTTTGGCATATGCCGCCGCTGATGGAATGGAAATAACAGATCCTAATGTGATTATAGAAGATGGTGTATGCAAAATGGCTGATCATTCTTCATTGGCAGGTAGCATAGCAACCATGGATGTATTGGTACGGACAATGGTAAAAGCTGGTATTCCGCTGGCCGATGCCGTGCGGATGGCTTCTGAAACTCCGGCACGGATTATGGGAGTGGATGACCGGAAGGGGGCATTGCAGAAAGATATGGATGCCGATGTGTTGATTTTGGATAGAGAACTGAATATCCGGGCGGCTTGGGCTATGGGCAGGCTGGTGGAGGATACGAATACTTTGTTTTAAAATAGAAGATAAAGGGAGAATTAGTATCCTTATTGTGTGGACAAGATGCCTTGACTGTTTCGGAAAACAATCAAGGTATCTTTTTTTCGGGTTTAACTCGTCATTATCAAGAGGATTTGCTACATTTGCAACTTGTTAAAATGAGAACCAAATAATAAAAAACGATATGAACGGAGATTTTAGAGAGGATTTGAAGAGAGCCTGTGAAGTGATGCAGAAGGGAGGAGTGATTCTTTATCCTACTGATACTATTTGGGGAATAGGTTGTGATGCAACTAATCCGGAGGCGGTGAAACGAGTTTATGATATAAAGAAGCGTGCTGACAGTAAGGCGATGCTTGTATTGGTGGACAGTACGGTAAAAGTAAATTTTTATGTTAGTGATGTACCTGCGGTAGCTTGGGATTTGATTGAGTTTACCACAAAACCATTGACTATTATTTATGATGGGGCACGTAATCTGGCTGAGAATTTGCTGGCTGAGGACGGCAGTGTAGGTATTCGTGTTACGGCTGAGGAATTCTCCAAACAACTTTGTTTCCGGTTTCGTAAAGCTATTGTGTCGACTTCTGCCAATATCAGCGGTCAGCCTTCACCTGCCAACTTCAGTGAAATCAGTGAAGAAGTAAAACAAGCTGTAGACTATATTGTGGAGTATAGACAAGATGAAGTGGGGCATCCCAAACCATCCAGCATTATCAAACTGGGTAAAGGGGGAGAAGTGAAGATTATTAGAGAGTAAAAAAAGGAATGGACGCAATTATAGACGAAAATAAGAAAAGTTGGTTACAGCGCTTTATCTTATGGCGCGAAAAGAAGATAAAAGAGAAACACTTTATTCTTATATTAAGTTTTCTTGCTGGTATTTTTACGGCATTGGCCGCATGGTTTCTGAAGTTTCTAGTAGAATGGATCAAGGAATTTCTGACTGAAAATTTTGATTCTACAGGAGTCAACTGGTTGTATTTGGTGTATCCGGTTTTTGGTATTTTTCTTACCGGATTGTTCATTCGTTATATTGTGAAAGATGACATCAGTCATGGGGTGACGAAAATATTATATGCCATATCCCGTCGCCAAAGCCGCATCAAGCGGCATAATACATGGTCGTCTGTGATAGCCAGTGCCATTACTATCGGTTTTGGTGGTTCCGTAGGTGCAGAGGCTCCGATTGTGCTGACCGGATCGGCTATCGGTTCTAATTTGGGAAGTGTATTCAAGATGGAGCATAAGACCCTGATGCTGTTGGTGGGGTGTGGTGCGGCAGGTGCTGTGGCCGGTATTTTTAAGGCTCCTATTGCAGGCTTGGTTTTTACTTTGGAAGTCTTGATGATTGATCTGACGATGGCATCATTGTTGCCTCTTCTTGTTTCCTGTGTCACGGCAGCTACTGTTTCTTATATTCTTACCGGTCCCGATGCCATGTTCAAGTTCCATATGGATGAACCGTTTCTGATGGAGCGCATTCCTTCGGCAATTCTGTTAGGCATTGCGTGCGGATTGGTTTCTTTGTATTTTACGCGGGCTATGAATTCTGTGGAGAATATATTTCGTCGATATAGTAATCCGTATATCAAGCTGGCTATAGGCGGTGCAATGCTGAGCATATTGATTTTCTTGTTTCCTCCATTGTATGGTGAAGGATATGATACTATTAATTTATTGCTGAATGGCGTAACCAATCATGACTGGAATACAGTAATGAATAACTCTATCTTTTATGGGTTCGATAATTTGTTACTCGTTTATTTGGCCATGATTGTACTTTTCAAAGTCTTTGCTTCCAGTGCAACGAATGGCGGTGGTGGTTGCGGGGGAATTTTTGCTCCCAGTTTGTTCTTGGGGTGTATCACCGGGTTTATCTTCGCTCATTTCTGTAATGAACTGCATGTAGGTCCTTATATCCCGGAGAAAAATTTTGCCTTGTTGGGAATGGCGGGATTGATGTCGGGAGTAATGCATGCTCCGCTGACTGGTATTTTTCTGATTGCAGAACTGACTGGCGGGTATGATTTGTTCCTTCCGCTGATGATGGTATCTGTCAGCTCTTATCTTACCATTATGATATTCGAGCCGCATAGTATTTATTCTATGCGTTTGGCTAAGAAAGGTGAATTGATAACGCATCATAAAGACAAGGCCGTATTGACTCTGATGAATATTGACAGTGTGGTTGAAACTGATTTTGAGAAAGTGCGTCCTGATATGGATTTAGGTGAAATGGTTAAAGTCATTTCGCAGGCTAAACGCAATTTGTTTCCGGTAGTGGATGTCAATGGAGAACTTTTGGGCATTGTGGTATTGGATGATATCCGTAATATTATGTTCCGTCAGGAATTATACCATCGTTTCAAGGTGGAAAAATTTATGATTTCTCCTCCGGCACGGATCAATGTTACTGATTCAATGGAAGAAGTGATGAAGAAGTTTGATGATACAAAGGCCTGGAACCTGCCTGTGATTAATGAAGAGGGAAAATACAAAGGGTTTGTTTCCAAGTCCAAAATATTTAATTCGTACCGGCAGGTGTTGGTTGATTTCTCTGAAGATTAAATAATGTAAGTATATGGAAAAGAAAGATTTGCGGATCGTATATATGGGTACTCCCGATTTTGCGGTGGAGAGCCTGAAAAGATTGGTTGAAGGAGGCTATAATGTAGTAGGTGTGATAACTATGCCCGACAAACCGATGGGACGACATGGCAGTGTGCTGCAACCTAGTCCGGTGAAAGAATATGCTGTTTCTCAAGGTCTGAGGATACTTCAGCCGGAGAAATTGAAGGATGAGGCTTTTATAGAGGAACTCCGGTCTTTACAAGCCGATTTACAAATTGTAGTTGCTTTCCGTATGCTTCCCGAAATAGTATGGAATATGCCGCGTTTGGGCACATTTAACTTGCATGCATCTTTATTACCTCAATATAGAGGAGCTGCTCCTATAAATTGGGCGGTGATAAACGGAGATACGGAAACTGGTATTACGACTTTTTTCTTGAAACATGAGATAGATACCGGTGAGATTATCCAACAGGTGCGCGTTCCTATTGCTGATACGGATAATGTGGAAATAGTACATGATAAGCTGATGTATTTGGGGGGAGATTTGGTTTTGGAAACCGTGGATGCTATTTTGAATGGAAGTGTGAAACCTGTTCCTCAGGAAAGTTTGATCCGGCAGGAAACGGAGTTGCGTCCGGCACCGAAAATATTTAAAGAGACTTGCCGTATAGACTGGAATAAAGGTGTGAAGCAGATTTATGACTTTATTCGCGGGCTGTCTCCTTATCCGGCTGCATGGACCGAACTGTGTGTGGCTGATGGAACACGTCAGGTTTTAAAAATATATGAAACGGAGAAAGTTTTTGCTTCACATGAGATGAATATAGGCGATATCCGTACGGATATGAAGACCTATTTTCAGGTGGCTGTAAAAGATGGTTTTATTAATGTGCTTACTTTGCAGCTGGCAGGAAAGAAACGTATGAATGTGGCTGATTTTTTGAGAGGCTACAGAACTTCGGATAATAATAAGGTGGAATAAATGATAAAGGCTGTATCGAAAGATTTTCGGATACAGCCTTTTCGTTACAATAAGACAAGGAGTTGTTAAGAATCATTTAGTTTTTGTGTTGGATATACCTTTCTGTATGAACGGAAAGTTTGTAGATTTACTTTTATTATAACTTACTGTAACGGTTTCTTCGCCATTGTTAATGGTATTCATTTTTATTTTAAATCCTTGTAGCTTACCCTCTTTATATCCGGGAACATCCAATAAAGGGAAGGATACATAACCGGAACTCGGATATTCCTGTCTGTCACCTTCGGCATTGTGGCGTAATTCTACGGCCATATATCCGTTTGCGTCAGGAACAGTTCCTTCTGTGGCTACAAGGCTGATCCGATGTTTGATATTAGAGTTGAAACCTAATATTTGGAACATAAGGGTCAGGTGTGTCTTACCCATAATGGGAGTGATGAGGTTGATTCCATCATGTCCGTAAATATCTTCCTCATTTTCTTTTAATGTATCCATTCGTTTGGTTAAAATCTTCTGCAAGTAATCTATAGAAATAAAAGGTCCTTTCTTACTTGCATCTCCGGTCGGATTGTCTGCATTTATATAGGTATAAAAAATACGTTGCCCCGGATTATTTGTTTCAAAACGTGTTAATTTATCGGGATTCACTACGTATGCTACTCCATCATTATCGCTTTCTATCATTGCTTCACCGGGTATTTCGCTGGGGGTCACTACGGTTGCTAAAGCGGCGTTAAAAGGCATTCCTGCCTGCATGTCGTAGATGTCATCATCATAGTCATCCAGGCAAGATTGCATAAATGGAATCAGCATTACCATAATTATAACAATAACTGTCGCTTTATATTTTCTCATATTCTCTGTTTCTAGAATTGTTTCTATGGCTTAAATGCGAAGATAGTAAGTTTACTGCTTGTAAAAATGTTAAATCTGCTTAAGCAAAAATTTTATTCTTCCGGATGCAGTATTTTTGCAGTCTTATCATTTATCCAATAAAGAAGTGTCACAAACAATGAATGAAACAGAATTGGTGGAACGTTGCGGCAAGGGTGATAACCTTGCACGCAAGCAATTGTATGAGCGTTATGCCGGGCAATTGATGGCCGTTTGTGTTCGTTATACAGGTGATAGGGAAGTGGCACAGGATGTCTTACATGATGGATTTTTGAATATATTTCGTTCATTCAGTCAGTTTACTTATAAAGGAGAGGGGTCATTGAAAGCATGGCTGACACGTATTATGGTAAATGAAGCACTGGGCTATCTTCGCAAGAAAGCTTCTACAAATCAGGAAGTGATAGTCGAAGAGTTGCCCGATGTGATAGATGGAGATGAGGATGATTTTGAGCAAATACCCCAATCTGTTTTAATGCAATTCATTAAAGAGCTTCCGGATGGATATAGAACGGTCTTTAATTTATATGTATTAGAAGAAAAGGGACATAAGGAGATTGCTGAAATGCTAGGAATTACAGAACATACTTCATCATCTCAATTATACAGAGCCAAAACCTTATTGATGAAAAAAATAAATGATTATAGAAAGAGGATATAGGAATGAAAGAAAAAGATAAATGGATAAAAAATTTCCGCACCCGGATGGAGGGCTATTCGGAACCGGCTCCTGCTGATCTTTGGGAACAGTTGGAAAAGGAACTGGATACGGTTCCGAAAGTAATTCCGATGTGGCGCCGCTGGCAGGCTGTAGCAGCTGTTGCCTTGTTAGTGGTTGTGTCTTCATTGACCGTATGGTTTTGGCAGTCACCTTCTGCAAACTATTTGGAGAAACAGTCGGCAGAGTTGAATGTAATGCACGAACCCGATGAGTTGGTGCCGGGATCAATCACTCCTGAGCAACCTATGGCCTTGGTAGTTCCTGCTGCCCGCTCTGGGAAAAAACAACATGTAAAAGTTGGTGGGGTTGCTAAGGCAGAGGCATTGGCTGCCGAACAGAAGGTTTTGCTAAATAAAGAGGTGGAAGAGATACAAATAGAGGAAAATTATATTGAAGAGCAGAAAGAGGAATCTGTTATAGTGGAACAAAAACAGCAGAAACAGGCCGGCAGATCTTCCTATTCGGCTGCCAAAACGAATTACGCTTACGTGGCTCCTCATAGAAAGAAGGACAGAAACTGGTCGGTAGGACTTTCTACCGGTAATGGAACCTTTTCATCCTCGACTAGTATGGATGGATATTTGCCTTTGCCTAATGGCACAAGGAATGCAACAATGAATAGCGCTTATGGAGTGGAAACAAGGGCTGAAATTGATAAGCTGGTTCAGTTCAATAACTTGTCGGAAGGAAAGGATGCGCAGTCTGATATAAAATATCGTATGCCTGTTACTTTTGGAGCTTCCCTTCGTTTTGATTTAAGTGATGATTGGGCTGTAGAAACCGGGGTGACTTATACCCAGCTTTCATCCGAAACACGTTCGGGAACCGAAAAAAACAATTATGGTTGGGAAGAGAAACTGCATTATGTGGGTATTCCTCTGAAAGTGAACCGGAATATATGGAGTAACAAGCGGTTTGAAGTGTATGCCTCGGCAGGTGGAGCGGTAGAAAAATGTGTGTCTGGAAAGCGGAGCATTATCGGCAGTGTTTCTACATCAAATGCAGGAAAAGATGAACAGTTTTCGGGAGGGGAGGAAAATGTCAAAGTGAAACCTTTGCAATGGTCTTTGTCCGCAGCGGCAGGTGCGCAGTTTAAGATTACGGAGAAATTGGGTATTTATGCGGAGCCGGGAGTTGTTTATTACTTTGATGACGGCAGTAATGTAAATACGATTCGCAAGGAACATCCTTTTAATTTTAATATACAGTTGGGTGTGCGGTTTACTTTGCCGAAATAAAATGAACTTTTTCACTGTTCTTATATAAAATATGGTTATCTTTGTTCTGTATAAAAAGAATAAGAACAGTGAACCATGAATAGACCTCTGATATCCCCTTCTTTGTTGTCTGCCAATTTTGCTAATCTACAGGCAGACATAGAACAAATAAATCGTAGTGATGCCGACTGGCTGCATATTGATATAATGGATGGTGTGTTTGTACCGAATATTTCTTTTGGTTTTCCTGTATTGAAATATGTAGCCGAGTTGTCTGAAAAACCTTTGGATGTACATTTGATGATTGTTAATCCTGAGAAATTCATTAAAGAAGTGAAAGATTTGGGAACAATGATGATGAATGTGCATTATGAAGCCTGTGTACACTTGCATAGAGTGGTGCAACAGATAAAGGATGCCGGAATGAAAGCGGCTGTCACATTGAATCCTTCTACTCCTGTAGCTATGTTGGCCGATATTATCCGTGATGTGGATATGGTGTTGCTGATGAGTGTGAATCCCGGTTTTGGTGGTCAGAAATTTATTGTACATACCCTGGATAAGGTGAGGGAATTACGTGAATTGATAACGAATACAGGTTCGCAGGCATTGATAGAGGTTGACGGGGGAGTGAACCTGGAAACCGGCAGACAGCTTGTAGAGGCTGGAGCGGACGTGCTGGTGGCAGGAAATGCTGTGTTCAAAGCTCCTGATATGTCAGACATGATACATCGGTTGAAATCTCTTTGAGTTTAAAACCAACGTGCGAAATATAGCGGCTGTAAAGCCTTGTTCCATGTTCCGGTTGACTATACCTCTAGTCGCCGGAATTTTTGTATCCGATCATTTTTTTCAAGGCGCCTTGCCTGTGCTTGTTTCTGGCACGGGAATATTGGGGTGCTTGATTGGCTTGATTGTATTGATGAAATGGCAAGGCTACCTTTCCCGATGGTTATTTGGAGGCATGGTTTTTATGTTTCTATTTTGTGTAGGGGCATTGTTGCTACAGCAAAAATGGCAACGGGTGGACTATGAATGGTCATCAGGGAAGAATATGTATCAAGGGGTGATAGTGGATGTTCCGCAAGAAAAGGTAAAAACATATCTCTGTAAATTGCGGATAGATAAAGAAATGTCTGAGAGGGGGATGGTTCCTGTTAATCGTATGATACTAGTCTATATTATGAAAGATAGTCTTTCTGTAAATTTACGATGTGGAGACCATTTGAACTTTTATACACGTATCTCGACTCCTGAAAGAGAGGTGATTCCGGGAGAATTTGATTATGCGGCTTATCTTTTCAGACAGCAAATTAGCGGAACGGCCGTAATCTTTCCGGGGTATTGGCAATGGACAGGCAAGAAATCGGCATTGACATGGAAACAGCGGGCAGGTGTATGGAGAGAGAAAATACTGGACAGTTATCGGAAGTGGGGATTCTCGGGAGATGAATTTGCCGTATTGTCGGCTTTGACTGTTGGCTATAAAGAGGAACTGAGTGAGGATTTACGTGAAACTTATCAAGTGGCGGGAGTGAGCCATATCTTGGCTTTGTCAGGAATGCATATAGCTGTTTTGTGGGGATTATTGTGTTGGATATTGCGTCCGCTGGATAGAAGTTGCCTGCTGCGATGGGTAAAGTGTGGCATTATTGTGTTGTTGTTATGGACATTTGCTTTTTTAGTGGGCTTGCCTCCCTCGGTTATACGGGCGGTGGTGATGTGTATGTTAATGACAGCGGCGCGTGCGGCAGGAGAACGGACTTTGTCATTGAATACCTTGTCTGTAGCGGCATTCTTTATGCTGCTTTACAATCCTTTTTATCTTTTTGATACCGGGTTCCAGTTGTCATTTCTGGCTGTACTTTCAATTTTGTTTATTTATCCTGTCATTTCCCGGTATTGGCGGGTGCGTCACCCTGTACCTCGTTATATTTGGGGGATAGTGGCAGTTTCGCTGGCGGCACAGTTAGGGACAGCTCCCGTGGTTATTTATAAATTCGCTTATTTTCCTGTTTATTTTTTACCGGCCAATCTGGTAGTGGCACCTTTAGTGCTTGTTATAATTTATGGATCGGTAGCAAGTTTTGTCTTGTCTCCTTTTACGGTATTGCATATATGGGTGGTAAAAGGATTGAACGGGGTGTTGCGGTTGCTGAATGACAGTATGCAATGGGTGGGGGATTTGCCTGTATCACATTCCGGCGATATACATTTGTCTTTGCTTCAGGTTGGTATTCTTTATGTATTATTGTTTGTGGTATTATCTTATCTGTTATCTCCTTCACGGAAAACGTTGATTACTGTTTTGTGTGGAATCAATCTTTTTATAGGATTTTCAGGTTGTCTATATTATATGAAAGAGGAGTCTTTTCAGTTAATCCTGGCCCATTCGCAAGTAAAAGTTTCCCCTCAAAAAGATGTTTGGCAACAGGATAGCATTTATCATTATAAAGGTATGAATATATGTGTTTTGGTGGATAACCGCTGGCGGAGCAGATCGGTTGATAGTTTGTTGGATATTGATTATATGTACTTGTGTAAAGGTTTTAAAGGAAAAATTGCCCCATTACAAAAAATATTTAAAATAAGGAAGGTCATACTGGATGCTTCGCTCGGTGGGTATAGATTGAATTTGTTAAAGGACGAGTGTAGAGGTTTGGGATTGGATTATATTGATATGTCTCCGAAAGGTTCTTACCGTATTCTTCTGTGAATAAAGAATTAATTTGTAAATTTGCCATTTCAAAAGAAAAAGATTGAATATGTTATCAAAAGTAATTGCACAGGCTAATATAGACCATGCCGAAAAATGGTTTGAAAGAGCTGATAAAATAGTTATTGTTACCCATGTGTCACCGGATGGTGATGCTATTGGCTCCTCGTTAGGATTATGGCATTTCTTGGAATCACAGGAAAAGACGGTGAATGTCATTGTTCCCAATGCTTTTCCGGATTTTCTGAGATGGATGCCGGGAGCCAAGGATATAATCCGGTACGATAAATATACTGAATTTGCCAATAAGCTGCTGAATGAGGCGGATGTGATCTGCTGTCTGGATTTCAATGCATTGTCTCGTATTGATGCGATGGCGGATGCAGTGGCTCAGTCTCCGGCACGTAAAATGATGATTGACCATCACCTTAATCCGGAAGCCTTTTGTAGAATCATTATTTCTCATCCTGAAATATCTTCTACATCGGAATTGGTTTTCCGGTTGATATGCCGTCTGGGGTATTTTGAGGATATCACCAAGGAAGGTGCTGAATGTATTTATACGGGGATGATGACCGATACAGGTGGCTTTACTTATAATTCTAATGACCGTGAGATTTATTTCATTATCAGTGAACTGCTTTCGAAAGGCATTGATAAGGATGAGATTTATCGTAAAGTTTATAATACGTATTCTGAGGGACGTTTACGCCTGATGGGATATGTACTGTACGACAAGATGCAAGTATTCCCTCAGTTCAATTCGGCATTGATTTGGCTGACAAAAGAGGAACAAAGTAAATTCCAGTATGTAAAAGGAGATACGGAAGGGTTTGTGAATATTCCGCTTTCCATAAAGAATATTATTTTCTCCGTATTCTTGCGTGAGGATACGGAAAAGAATATGATAAAGGTATCTCTGCGTTCTGTAGGTGCTTTCCCTTGTAATAAAGTGGCTGCCGAATTTTTTAATGGAGGTGGTCATTTGAATGCATCCGGTGGTGAATTTTATGGAACAATGGATGAAGCCATCGAACTGTTTAAACAGGCTTTGGTGAAATACGAGGAACTGCTTCTGGCAAAAAAATAGTTATTTTAGTATAATTGCATACAAACAATATAAAAGTTAGGGGCTTATTTATTAATTTAGCCCGAAAATAACAGAACTTAGAATGAAGAAATTAGGTATATTGTTCGCATCTGTGTTTCTTTTAGGGCTGGTCTTCCAGTCTTGCAATAATGGAAAGACCTATGCTGAAATGAAAGAAGAAGAGAGAGAAGCTATCAAACGATTTATTGAACGGGAAGATATCAATGTGATCAGCTTTGAACAGTTCCAGGAACAGGATTCTACGACCAATGTGGATGAAAACCAGTTTGTCCTTTTCTCGGAAACAGGTGTTTATATGCAGATTGTGGAAGAGGGAAACGGAGAGCGTTTGAAAGACGGTCGTTATGAGATTCTGGTCCGGTATGTGGAGGAACAGATTACTTCGGATGGAATAGATTCTTTGTCTTGGAATACAGACTATGGGAATTCTCAAATGGTTTATCCGGATGCTATGATGCTGACAAAAAGTGGAAAATCTTTTTCAGCTACATTCACCTCCGGTATAATGTATACAGTTTGGGGTACACCTTATGTACCTTCAGGATGGTTGATTCCATTCAATTACATAAAGGTCGGCAGGGAGATTTCCGGTCGTTCTAAGGTCAGACTGATTGTACCTCACAGTGAAGGACAATCTGACGCTTCTGCTTCTGTCTATCCTTGTTACTATGAAATAACTTATCAATTAGCACGATGACATTAATTAAATCAATATCCGGAATTCGTGGAACCATTGGTGGGCACGTGGGGGAAGGTTTGAACCCGCTGGATATAGTGAAATTTACATCAGCTTATGCAACGCTGATACGTAAAACAACCACAGTAAAGAGTAATAAAATTGTAGTAGGACGTGACGCACGTATCTCCGGTGAGATGGTGAAGAACGTGGTATGCGGTACTTTAATGGGAATGGGGTTTGATGTGGTGAATATCGGACTGGCATCTACACCGACTACAGAACTGGCTGTAACCATGGAAGGAGCGTGCGGTGGCATTATTTTGACTGCCAGCCACAATCCCAGACAATGGAACGCTTTGAAGTTGCTGAATGAGCATGGAGAATTCCTGAATAAGGAAGAAGGAAATGAAGTGCTGCGTATAGCAGAAGCGGAAGCGTTTGAGTTTGCCGATATAGACCACATCGGAAGTTATCGCGAAGACAATACCTACAATCAGAAACATATAGATAGTGTTTTGGCTTTGAAATTGGTAGACGTGGATGCTATCCGTAAGGCCAATTTCCGTGTAGCTATAGATTGCGTTAATTCAGTTGGCGGTATTATTCTTCCTGAATTGTTGGAAAGGTTGGGAGTGAAGCATGTAGAAAAGCTTTATTGTGAAGCGACCGGTGATTTTCAGCATAACCCGGAACCTTTGGAAAAGAACCTGGGGGACATTATGGGATTGATGGCCAAAGGCGGTTGTGACGTGGCTTTCGTTGTAGACCCGGATGTTGACCGTCTGGCTATGATCTGTGAGGATGGAAAAATGTATGGCGAAGAATATACATTGGTGACCGTGGCAGACTATGTATTGAAACATACTCCCGGAAATACCGTTTCTAACTTGAGTTCTACCCGTGCTTTGCGCGATGTGACCCGTAAATATGGCTGTGAATACAATGCTTCGGCTGTAGGGGAAGTGAATGTGGTTACCAAGATGAAAGCGACTCATGCTGTGATTGGAGGTGAAGGAAATGGTGGAGTAATCTATCCTGAAAGTCATTACGGACGTGATGCATTGGTGGGAATTGCTTTATTCCTGAGCCATTTGGCGCATGAAGGGAAGAAAGTCAGCGAACTGCGTGCTACTTATCCTCCTTATTTCATTGCCAAGAATCGCATTGATCTGACTCCGGAAACGGATGTGGACGCTATTCTGGCCAAGGTGAAGGAACTGTATAAGGATGAAGAGATAAACGACATAGACGGTGTGAAAATAGATTTCCCGGACAAGTGGGTACATTTGCGTAAGAGTAATACCGAACCTATTATCCGTGTGTATTCTGAGGCTGCAACCATGGAGGCGGCAGATGAAATAGGCCAGAAGATAATGGATGTGGTTTATAGCCTGGCGAAATAAATACATTATTAAT
Source organism: Phocaeicola sp. GP0067 (assembly GCF_031119655.1). Lineage (NCBI taxonomy): Bacteria > Pseudomonadati > Bacteroidota > Bacteroidia > Bacteroidales > Bacteroidaceae > Phocaeicola > Phocaeicola sp. GP0067. The sequence goes on along the minus strand of NZ_JAVHZY010000013.1, from coordinate 13,486 downwards.
AGATAATTAGCCGTATTGAATGAGATTATATTTCGTTTGATACGGCGTTGTTTTTTAATCAGATAGAAATAAATACTATGAGAAAAATCCTTTTATTTGTTTGGGCCTGCATGGGGCTGGTTTGTTTGATGAGTGCTTGTAAGACATCGGTTAAAAGTAAAGAATGGAAGCTGGTATGGGTAGAGGACTTTGATCAAAAAAACAGTTTTGACGAATCGGTATGGACTAAGATACCTCGCGGAACATCCGATTGGAACAACTATATGTCTTATTATGATTCATGTTATGCTATGCAGGATGGGAATCTGATACTTCGTGGAATAGCCAATCATACTCAGAAAAATGATACGGCTCCTTATCTGACCGGTGGTGTATATACCAAAGGAAAGAAACTGTTTACGGGCGGAAGAGTAGAAGTATGTGCCAGGTTGCAAGCCGCTAAGGGGGCATGGCCGGCTATATGGATGCTTCCCGAAAAAGCGGAGTGGCCCAAAGGAGGAGAGATTGATATTATGGAACGGTTGAACCATGATCATATTGCTTATCAGACTACTCATTCATATTATACACATATATTAGGTATAAAGGATAATCCGCCTCACGGAGGCATCAATAAGATAAATCCTGAGGAATACAATATCTATTCGGTAGATATTTATCCGGATAGTTTGGTGTTTGCTGTCAATCATCGTCATACCTATACTTATCCGCGCATTGATACGGACAAGGAAGGGCAGTTCCCTTTCTATCAACCTTACTATTTATTGATAGATATGCAGTTGGGTGGCTCATGGGTTGGTGCTGTGGATCCGAAAGAGTTACCTGTGGAAATGTGGGTGGACTGGGTGAAGTATTACGAGAAACGCTGAATGCTGTTTGTCGGGAAACGGGGGGCTGTTCAATGTTGGGCAGCCCCCCGTTCTGTTTAATTATCAGGTAAATAGACCTTGATGTAACATCATCAAAGAAAAATGTTACAGGCGGAGCACGTCTGTTCTGCCTGTAAAGATGCGTGTATCATTGTGATTACAGGAATCATAAAGCTTTGTGTACTTTTGTTTCGTCTGGAATAAGATTCTAAAGATTGGAGCAGGGACAACATTTTGTTTAGCTCATTTTTGTTTTCAATAGGCGTAAAGTAATTATGGAAGATATTTTAATGTAATAACCATGAATACACAAAGTCAAAAAGTTTCGATGGCCGAGAAAATCGGTTACAGCCTGGGGGATTGCTCGGCTAATCTGGTCTTCCAGATGATGATGATTTATCAGACAAAGTTTTATACGGACATATTCGGTCTGGAAGGTGCCATTGCCGGTACGGTGATGTTGGTGGCGCGTATCACGGATGCCTTTGTCGATCCTACAGTGGGATTATTGAGTGACCGCACCAAGACACGTTTCGGGAAATATCGTCCGTGGGTGCTTTGGACTGCGTTGCCTTTCATGGTTTTCTATGTGTTGGCTTTCTATAATCCGGGCATTGAAGATAAAGGGCTGGTAGCATTGTATGCTACGTTGTCTTATACCTTGCTGATGAGCCTTTATTCTTTTAACAATACGCCGTATGCTTCTTTGGGCGGAGTGATGTCCGGTGATATAAAGGAACGTACCAGTATCACTTCCATTCGTTTTGTGGCGGCTACCATTGCCCAGTTTGTGGTGCAGGGACTTACGCTCCCTTTGGTAAGCAAGTTTTCGGATGGTGGAGACAAAGCGCATGGCTGGTTATGTACTATCTCTTTGTTCGCTTGTATCGGGTTCGTTTTTCTGGTCATTACTTTCTTTTCAACTCGTGAGCGCATAGAGCCGCCTGCCAGTCAAAAGACAGATACGCTTCAGGATATAAAGGATGTATTTGGAAGTGCTCCTTGGCGGGCTATGTTCATACTTACGCTTTTCATTTTTATTACGCTTGCCATGTGGGGTAGTGCCATGAACTATTATTTTGAGAATTATGTGGATGCCGGAGCATTGTATGCCTTTCTTGACCGTCTGGGATTAGTGGCAATGGAAACAGATGGCAGCGCGGGGTATGCTGTGTTGAATGCTTTCGGGCTGGTAGTCAATTCTTCCGATAAGGCATACGAGGTAGGATTTGGAGTATTTAATATGTTGGGAGCACTTGTCCAGTTCTTTGGGGTGATTTTCTTGTCCGGCTTTTTGGCAAACCGTTATGGTAAGAAACGCGTTTTTATTGTTTGCCTCTCACTTACTGCCATTTTTACAGCTTTGTTCTATTTTCCGGGAAAAGCGGATGTGGAAACGATGTTTGTATTGAATTTCCTGAAGAGTCTGGCATACGCGCCGACTGTACCTTTGTTGTGGGCGATGATTGCCGATGTAGCCGACTATTCAGAATATAAAAATTACCGTCGCGCCACAGGTTTTGTGTTTGCTGGTGTAGTTTTTGCCTTGAAGGCCGGGCTGGGTATCGGTGGGGCCATCCTAGGGTTTCTGCTTTCAGGATTTGGGTATGTGTCCGGTATCGGGGCAGAGCAAAGCGGTACGGCTATAAGGGGGATTGTACTTTCCTCCAGTCTGATTCCGGCTATGATATTTGGAATGGGAGTAGCTGCCTTATGCTTCTATCCTATTACAAAAAAATACAACGAACAGATGCAGGCGGAACTTGCTGACCGTCGCAGTAAGGCCGGTTATTAATGAAAAAGAACAAGTTATTTACCTTAAAAACTTTGTAATATGAACTATAATATAAAAACTGAATACGGTTAACGATAATTAGCATAATCATGCAAGTTATCGTGCATGAAAAGCTCGTCGGGGCTGTGTGCTCAGTCCCTTGCCGCATGGCGTTCCCTCCGCAGGAGCTGTTATGGCTTTTCGGATTTGAATCCATCGACATAGGGTTTCCCTTGCGTGACGACAGCGAAGGCTTGCCTCACAAGTTTGTTGGCGACCGCAATAACCACCACCTTGCCGGGCTTGCCGTTAGATCTGAGACGGTCGAAACATGCCTTACACTCGGTATTGCACCTGAGCGATGAGAATGCGGCTACATAAAGTTGGCTTCTGAGGCTTGAATCCCCGTTTCGGTTGATGTGGCCTTTGACATTGACTGACGTACCGGATTGTTGGTAAGTAGGTGACAAGCCCAAGTAGCGGGTCAGTTGCTTGGCATTATCAAAGTAAGAGAATCTGCCGGTGGCTACAATAAGCGCAGCTGCCAGCGTGACACCGATGCCTTTGATGGAGGTGAGCAGGTCCATCTGTTTCTTGTATTCACCTTGTGCCAATGAAGCGAGTTCCTCTTCCATCTCTTTGATTTGCTTTTCAAGAAATGTAATCGTCTTTTCGATGGTTTTCTTGCATTTGGGGTCAAAGAATGGAAGGACCTCCATCGAGCCTTTGAGGTTGCGTGTGGCTACAAGTTGCTTCTTGAGTTGGCGCAGCACCGTCCGTTTCTGCTTGAGGACAAGGATTGCATCACTGCGAAGTTTGTATGGCGCAGGTTGCATCTTCTCTCCGTAAAGTGCTATCAGGCGTGCATCAATCTCATCCGTTTTGGTAACGGTGAGCATGACACGGGCGAAGTTCTTTATCTTCAACGGATTTTCAAGGCTGATGGTAATGCCTGCCTCTGAAAGCAGGTAAACGAGTAACGCGCTGTAATTGCCCGTAGCTTCCAGCACGCAATTATGTTCGGATGCTGAAATAGTTTGGACGAACTCGTGAACGCCATTTACGGTATTCTTGAATGTTCTCGTCTTGTTTGTCTTTACAGACGAATAGGCAACAACGAAAGTCACCTTGCTGACATCAATACCAACGTAAGTCATAGTCTGAATGATTTATTAAAACAACATCTGTACATCGTGAGCCATCATTGCGAATGCGGGGTCTCAAAAGCCCATTGAACTATCCGGTTTCTGATGTATAAAGTGTGGGGTAAAACATACTACACGGTCTTTTTGACTAATGAAAACTCAGCCTTATTCCACACTTTGATGTTGAATGTTTATGCAAAAATATAATAATTAAAAATTATACAATGAAAATAAGATATGTGACATTATTGGCTGCCATTGCCGGATTAATGGCCGCTTGCGGCAATGACCGGAAGGTCGAGCCGGGTCCTTCGCTGAAGGAAGCAGCTTCGGGCAAGTTTCTGATGGGGGTAGCGTTGAATGTACGTCAGGCAGCAGGTCAGGATACTTACGCCTCGAAAGTGGTAAAACGTCATTTTAATTCCATTGTGGCCGAGAATTGCATGAAATGCGAAGTGATTCATCCGGAGGAAGACCGTTTTGATTTTACGGAAGCGGACCGGTTGGTTCGTTTTGGCGAGGAGAACGATATGGCTGTTATCGGGCATTGCCTTATCTGGCATTCACAGCTGGCACCTTGGTTCTGTGTGGACGAACAAGGAAAAACAGTAAGTGCCGACATCTTGAAGGAGCGTATAAAAAAACATATCCAGACTATTGTGACGCACTATAAAGGGCGTATAAAGGGCTGGGATGTATTGAATGAAGCCATTGAATCGGACGGCTCCTGGCGTAAATCTCCTTTTTACGAGATATTAGGCGAAGAGTACATCCCGCTTATTTTTCAGTATGCTCATGAAGCGGATCCGGAAGCCGAACTTTACTATAATGATTATGGCATGGACGGGAAGGCTAAGCGTGACAAAGTAGTCGAATTGGTAAAGATGCTGAAAGACCGTGGACTGCGCATCGACGCGGTAGGTATGCAGGGACACATGGGAATGGATTATCCGTCAGTGTCCGAATTTGAAGCCAGTATACTGGCATTTGCAGCTACCGGAGTAAAGGTGATGGTAACCGAATGGGATATGAGTGCATTGCCCACGGCACGGATGGGAGCCAATATTTCGGATACGGTGTCTTATAAACAATCCTTGAATCCCTATCCCGACGGTTTGCCCGACTCTGTGTCTGTGGCATGGAATAACCGGATGAAGGAATTTTTCGGTCTTTTCCTGAAACATTCGGATATCATTACCCGTGTGACAGTGTGGGGGGTGACGGACGGTGACTCATGGAAGAATAATTTCCCTGTGCCCGGACGTGTGGATTACCCTTTATTGTTCGACCGTGATTGCCAGCCGAAACCTTTTGTGGAAGAACTGATAGGAAAACATAACATTTAATAACGTAACGATATGGAAAAGAAATTCAGATACTTGGTGCCCGGAGACTATATGGCAGATCCTGCTGTACATGTTTTTGACGGAAAGCTTTACATTTATCCTTCTCATGATCGCGAGAGCGGAGTGGAGGAGAATGACAATGGTGATCATTTTGACATGTGTGACTATCATGTCTTTTCTACAGAAGATGTGATGAACGGAACAGTGACTGATCACGGAGTCGTACTGAAAGTTTCGGATGTCCCTTGGGCCGGGCGTCAGTTGTGGGATTGTGATGTGGCCTGTAAAAACGGGAACTATTATATGTATTTTCCATTGAAAGACCGGAACGACATCTTCCGTATCGGCGTGGCGGTGAGCGATTGCCCCGAAGGGCCGTTCATTCCCCAGCCCGATCCCATGCGTGGAAGCTACAGTATAGATCCGGCGGTATTTGATGATGGTAATGGGAACTATTATATGTATTTCGGCGGTTTATGGGGTGGACAGCTTCAGCGTTATCGCAACAACAAGGCATTGGAGTGGGCGGCTTTTCCGGCTGATGGTGAACCGGCTTTGCCTTCACGTGTGGTAAAACTTTCGGACGATATGCTTCAGTTTGCCGAAGAGCCGCGGCCTTTGGTTATTCTGGATGAACACGGACATCCGTTGAGTGCCGGTGACAATGCGCGTCGCTTTTTCGAGGCTTCATGGATGCACAAGTACAACGGGAAATATTATTTTTCTTATTCTACGGGAGACACTCATCTGCTTTGCTATGCCACAGGAGATAATCCGTATGGTCCGTTCACTTATCAAGGGGTTATTTTGCAGCCTGTGGTAGGTTGGACTACTCATCATGCCATTGTAGAATACAAAGGAAAATGGTATCTGTTTCATCACGATTGTGTCCCTTCGGGGGGAACCACTTGGTTGCGTAGCCTAAAGGTATGCGAATTGGAGTATGATGCGGAAGGGAAAATAAAGACCATAGAATCTGTCTGAAAATAAATCAGTGATACATCATTCGGACAGATTGGACCGGTTGCTTTGCCGGGCATTGTCCAAACAGACCGTTTGCAGAAATTATGTTCATTGTCCGGAACTTGCAAACGGTCTGTTTATATCTGTGCTCTTCAAATATAATGTCTGGTGGTGTGAATGTAATTTGTTGTAATATAATGTGTTATGTGTGTATTGTAACGCAAGTAAAGATTCATGTAACACGTTTGAAGCAAGATGTAACTCTACGAAAGATGCGTGTATCATGCAGAGAATTTATATTCGGCGACACTTTCTATATTTGCGTCTGAAATCCGTAAAGGAATTGGTCAATTATAATACTAGAAAGACAATGAAACAAAAACAAAAGCTGAAAAGATGGTCGGGCGTGCTGATCGCTTTAGGGGTGCTGGGCTCCTCTTTTACCTCATGTAGTTCGATCAAGAAAGGAAATGATTTGCCAGTTGTAGGAAAGTCTGTCGCTCTTTTCGATTACTTTAATTATAAAGGTGAGGATGATGTCTATATTTCCAATCCGCTTCCGGGAGATGATTATTTTTATAATCCCATTCTGCCGGGATGGTATTCCGATCCCAGCATTTGCACCAATGGTGAAGGTGATTATTTTCTGGCTGTTTCCACCTTTACTTATTATCCGGGTGTGCCTCTTTTCCACAGCAAGGACTTGGTGAACTGGAAGCAGGTGGGGCATATCTTGAATCGTCCTTCTCAATTAGTCAACATGGAGGGGCAACACGTAAGTGGAGGGATTTTTGCCCCGGCCATATCCTACAACCCGCATAACAAGACTTATTATATGGTTACTACCAATGTAGGGGTTGGAAACTTCTTTGTGAAGACACAAGATCCTTTTGGCGAATGGTCTGATCCTATTATGTTGCCCGAAGTGACAGGCATTGATCCCTCTTTCTTTTTCGATGAAGATGGGAAGGCCTACCTTGTCAATAATGATGACGCGCCGGACAACAAGCCTGAATACAGCGGACATCGTACCATCCGTGTGCAGGAATTTGATGTGAATGCGGACAAGACGGTGGGGCCGCGCAAGATTCTGGTGAACAAGGGAGCTCGTCCGGAGGACAAGCCCATCTGGATTGAAGGTCCGCACCTTTATAAAATAAACGGGAACTACTTCTTGATGTCTGCCGAGGGTGGAACAGCCGGATGGCATTCGGAAGTGATTTTCCGTGGTGATTCTCCGACGGGCAAATTCACACCGTGGAAGAACAACCCTATTCTGACCCAGCGTCAGTTGGATGCGGAGCGTCCTAATCCGGTGACGTGCGCTGGACATGCCGACTTGGTTCAAACCCGGGAAGGGGATTGGTGGGCAGTCTTTCTGGCTTGCCGTCCCATAAACAACACGTTCGAGAATTTAGGACGTGAGACTTTTATGATGCCCGTTAAGTGGAGTGAGGATGGTTTCCCCTATATGACGCAGGGGGATGATCTGGTGCCAGTCATTGTTCGCCGCGAAGGAGTGAAGCGTGACGAATCTGCCACCTTCGGAAACTTTGAAATGAATGACGGTTTCGACGGACAAACATTGGGTATGGAATGGATGACTTTGCGTGCTCCTGCTACCGGACTTTACTCGCTTTCCCAGACTCCGGGTTATCTCACTTTGAAATGTGATTCAGTCAGTGCTTCCGAAAAGAAGGTGCCGGCTTTTATATGCCGCCGGTTGCAGCATCATAAGTTCGAATGCAGCACACGTATGTTGTTCTGTCCGCAGAGCAAGGCGGAGCAAGCGGGCATATTGTTGTTCAAGGACGAAAAGCATCAATATTTCCTAGCTGTAGGCAGGGATGATCAAGGTGAATGTATTTCCCTCAGGCAGATAGGCGATGGGGAAAGTAAGGTGCTGGCTTCCGTTCGCTTGGACGACGGAGGAGTGCTTACCGACCTGAAGGTGGTTTCGCGCGGAACACATTATGATTTCTACTATGCTCGCCAGGAAGGTGTGTGGTACGTGTTGTGCAGGAATGTGGACGCTGGGTATCTGTCAACGGCCACTGCCGGAGGCTTTACTGGAACAACGATAGGCATGTATGCTACCTTAAAATAAATGACTGTTTGATTTTTTGTATAACTTAAATTAATGTATTAATGAAAAATGCTATGAATTTTAGGCCGGTGGGGCTGATGCTTCTATTCTGTCTCATTCCTTTGTGGGCATTTGCACAGAGCGTGATGGTAAAAGGTGTAGTAAAGGACACAAGTGGTGAAGCCATCATCGGAGCCAGTGTCTTGGAAAAAGGCACTACCAACGGTACGATTACCGATTTTGATGGTAACTTTGCATTGAATGTATCGAAAAACGCCGTGTTGGTGGTGAGTTTTGTCGGTTACAAGAACGAGGAAATCCCGGTAGCGGGAAAAAGTTCTTTAAAGATTACATTGAAGGAAGATTCCAAAGCTTTGGAAGAAGTGGTGGTGATTGGTTACGGTAGCGCCCGCAAGAGTGATGTGACCGGATCTATTGCATCGGTAGGCGGAGAGAAGCTGCGTGAGATGCCTGCCACCAATATTACATACGCTTTGCAGAACCGCGTGGCAGGTGTGGATATGTCGCAGACTTCTTCCGCACCGGGTGCTTCCATGCAGATCCGTATCCGTGGTACCCGTTCGTTGAACGCCAGTAACGACCCGTTGGTGGTATTGGACGGAATCCCCTTTATGGGTAATTTGTCCGATATCAACCCCGGTGACATCAAGAGCATGGATATTTTGAAGGATGCATCCTCTACTGCTATCTACGGTTCGCGTGGTGCCAATGGTGTTATCCTGATCACTACACACAAAGGGGCACAGGGTAGTCCCGCCCGGTTTACTTACAATGGGTATGCAGGTATGAAGAAGGTATTTTCCAAATATCCCATGATGAACGGTAGCAAGTTTGCCGAAATGCGTAAACTAGCAGGCAAGTTCGAGAATTCGGTGGACGAGTCGGACGATGTGGATACTGACTGGCAGGACTTGATGTTACGAGACGGTTATGTAAACAGCCACGATGTCAGCGTGTCCGGTGGTACCAACGGTGGAGGCTATAGCTTTGGCGCGGCTTACTATAAGGATCAAGGTGTCATTCCTACTCAGAACTATACCCGTTACTCTCTGCGTGGTTCTTTCGATCAGGGTGTGGGAAAATATTTCCGCTTCGGACTGGTGAACAATACCAACTATAACGTCACCAAAGGTTCCAATATCGGACTGTATGGTGTACTTTCCATGTCTCCTATCGCCGACCCCTATAATGCGGACGGCACATTGAAACGTACCGTGAAATACAACAGTCAGGATGAGTCATTTGTACTGACCAGAGGCGTTGTGGAAGAATTGGAAGACAGTTGGCTGAGCAAGACCGAAGGCTTCGGTACGTACAATAACCTGTTTGCCGAAGTGAAATGCCCGTGGATGGAAGGTTTGAAATACCGTGTCAACCTGGGTTTGAACTATCGTTCTACTAAAGGTGGATCGTTCACTGGCGAAGGCATCAACAGCACTACGGCAGACACTCCGTCCACCGCTTCGCTGAACCACTCGGAAACGACTAATTGGACTGTGGAGAACCTGCTGACTTACGACCGTACTTTTGGAAAGCACCAGCTGAATGTTGTCGGTATGTACTCTGCCGAACAGACTGTCTATACACGTTCGGACGTTGCCGGACGGGATATTCCTGCCGAATATTTCCAGTTCTATAACATCGGGCGTGCGGAAGGCACCATTACGGTGAACCCCGACAACTGGAACTATCAGAAGAGCGGTCTGATGTCTTGGATGGGTCGTGTGATGTACACTTACGACAATCGCTATATGTTGATGGCGACTGTACGTGCCGACGCTTCTTCACGTTTGGCAAAGGGACACCAATGGCACACTTATCCCGCCGTATCGGCAGGATGGAACATTCGTCAGGAAGAGTTTATGGACGAGGTGGACTGGATAGATATCCTGAAACTGCGTGTAGGTTACGGACAGACCTCCAACCAGGCTGTTGATCCTTATAAGACCTGGGGACGCTTGGCAACCCGTCCTTATAACTTCGGTCCTACTGGCTATGTCACCGGTTACTATGTATCCGAACTGCCTAATGCCGAATTGGGTTGGGAATACTCTTCTACATGGAACTTCGGTCTGGACTTCACCTTGCTAAGAGGACGCCTGTCCGGTACATTTGAGTATTACATTCAGAAAACCACCGACTTGCTGCAAAGCGTAAGCCTTCCTTCCACTTCGGGAGTAAGCAGCTATATGGCTAATGTGGGAAAGACGGAAAATAAAGGTTTTGAATTTACCTTGAACGGAACGATTCTGGACAACCATAACGGATGGACATGGGAGGCAAGCCTCAACCTGTCTGCCAACCGTAACAAACTTACCGAACTGGCTTCGGGTTCCAAAGATGATAAAGCGAACAACTGGTTTGTAGGACATCCCATCGACTGTATCTACGACTATGAAAAAGTAGGCTTATGGAACAGTGATGATCCCGATTTCCAATACTTGGACATTCTGGAGCCGGGTGGCAATGAAGGTATGATCAAAGTGAAATATACCGGTGATCGTGATGCCAGCGGCAAGCCGACCCGCGCCATTGGTCCCGAAGACCGTCAGATTATCAGCTTGGAACCTAAATTCCAAGGAGGTTTCAGCACTCGCGTGGCCTATAAAGGCTTTGACTTGAACGTTATCACCGCCTTCCGTTGCGGAGGCAAGCTGATCAGTACACTGCACCACAGCAACGGTTACCTGAATATGCTGACCGGTCGTCGCGGACAAGTAGATGTAGACTACTGGACACCGGAGAACAAGGGGGCCAAGTACCCGAAACCGGGTGGTATCCAGAGTGGTGACAATCCGAAATACGGAAGCACATTGGGCTATTTTGACTCTTCTTACTGGAAAGTACGCAACATTACGCTGGGCTACAACTTCGAGAAGCAGGCTTGGCTGACCCGCATGGGCATACAGAGCCTGCGTGCTTACCTGTCCGTGCAGAATCCGTTCATTATCTGTTCTCCTTTCCATAAAGAAACCGGACTGGATCCCGAAACCAACTCTTACGGTAACGAGAATGTAGCTGTGACAGAAGGTATTCAGAAACGATTCCTGACAGTAGGTACTAACTCACCGTCCACCCGTAACTATTTATTCGGTATTAACTTAACATTCTAAATGAAAGCATGACTATGAAACCTATATTTTCAAAAATAAGAGTTTTGGGAACAGCCGCACTGGCTTTGTTCCTGACAGCATCCTGTTCAGACATTCTGGACGAGCAGCCGCGCAGCAGTTATGATCCTACTTTCTTTAAGACAGAAAAGGGAGTGGAAGGCGGTGTGACCTCTATGTATGCACACTTGCGCTATATTTACGGACAAGCTTATTATTATAATTCCTGTCTGACGGGAACCGACGAGGCAACCTGGGGATGGAGTGCCGATGGTAACTTCAAGGATGCCGACCTGTCCGGAGTAGGCAACCTGACTGCCACGACTTGCCGTTCCGACGCCTTGTGGGGAACCGCTTTCTCGAACATCAACACCGCTAACGGAGTGATAGAGAACGGTGCCGAAGTAGGAGTCAATGAATCATTGGTTTCCGAAGCCCGCTTCTTCCGTGCGTTCGATTATTTCCTGTTGGTGCAGACCTTCGGCGGAGTGCCTTTGGACCTGGGGTCCGGCGAACTGAAGTTCAATATCACTCCTTCACGTACATCCGTGCGCAATACCGTGCCCGAAGTGTATACCAAGGCCATCTTCCCCGACTTGCTGACCGCTATCGAGAACTTGCCTGCCAATCCCCGTGTGACGGGTGGAGTGACCAAAACCGTTGCTCGCCTGTACTTGGCAAAGGCTTACCTGACTTATGCCTGGTGGCTGAAGAATCCGAATAACATTCCTACTTATCCCGAGTGCCAGCGTACGGACCCCAACGGACACGATGCGGCATGGTACTTCCAGCAGGCATACGATGTGGCGGTTACCGCTATCGAGAACCCTGGTCCTTTCGGCTTGCAGGAAAGTTTCTGGATGGTGAATGCCGGACCCAATGATCGTAACATGGAAATCCTGCTCTATGCAGACCATACGCAGGAAGACGAGTATTATAATGGTGGCAGCCTGAGCTACGGTGGCGGTGGTGCTCCCGATAACTTTGCCGGATGGATGATGAATTGGAACTATACCGACGCGCGTTCGGCTGATAATCAGGCTGTCATCAACCGTATTGCCGAGCAGTGTTATGGCCGCCCTTGGACCCGTATGGCTCCTCCGTTGGGTGTGTTTACCAAGACGTTTGCCGACAAGGTGAACGACTCCCGTTACGACGGTACTTTCACTACTGTTTATCGCGGCAACTGGTCTACAGCCGGACAGAACTGGGAATCGGTGACCAATGCCAACGGAATGAAAGTGAAAGAACGTGAACCTATATTCTCTTTCGTATTCCAGGATATGGATAAGATAGACTATGCAGGAGAAGGTTCTAAAAGCAATCTGGGAGCAGGTACGTTGCCCGGTCGTGCCGACTGGGTATTGGGACTGGATGCGGTAGGTCGCTATGTATATCCCGGTCTTTGGAAACTCGGCCCGTATCGTACAGACAACGGCTCCGGAGCAGGACAGCCCAATGCGGGAAGTACCCGTCCGTATAACATCGCCAAGTTCTCCGAACTTTATCTGGTTGCTGCCGAAGCTGCCGTAGAAGGAGCTGCCACACAAGCCGGCAAGTCTGCCCGTGACCTGGTGAACGTGCTTCGTGCCCGTGCCGGTCGCTGGACTTACAGCAATGCCGAGTACAAGGAAGTGGATCGTGATTTCAGTGCTGAAATGACAGCCGCTACTCCGGCAACCATTGACATCAACTATATCCTGGATGAACGCAGCCGCGAGTTCTATGGCGAAGGTTATCGTTGGTTCGACTTGGTTCGTACTCAGAAATGGAACGAATATGCTGACAGTTACGTGATTTGTGGAGGCAAGGGTGATCACAATCCGCAGACTTACAGCCGTACCATCGAAGCGTTCCATTATCTCCGTCCTATCCCACAAGGACAGTTGGATGGCATGGAAATGACAGAGGAGGAAAAAGACGCTTATCAGAATCCAGGATACAGAGATTGATTTTTTGTTTTTTAAGAGTACCCGCCGTTTCTTTCTGTTTCTGATGGAAGAAGCGGCGGTCTTTTTATGGTATGGATTGCTGGGTAGGTTATCATCTTCCCATAGAATATATGTTTTCAGTTTGATGAGTATGTGGCTTCCTCGTAAGCATTCGGCCTCGTGCGTGTTTTTTTCCCCTCTTTTCCTTCCTACCTTTGTGGCTTCATTATAATCTTAATCC
>NZ_JAVHZY010000012.1:0-147584 GCF_031119655.1 Phocaeicola sp. GP0067 | reverse complement strand
AGGACGAAAATGTATCTTTGTCATAGTGAAATTCTTATGCCTAAAGATACAAAATCTTTAGGTAATAACAAAGCCCCAGCTTGTGAAAGTCGGGGCTTTGTGCGTAAAAAACAGAAGGTGTGCATTTTGACACACCTTCTTTTCCATTTAAGATTTTAGGTAAAAATGGGTAAGAATAGAATCTTAAAATATATTTTTGCATATAATACTGAAATTAAAGAAACTATGGCAACTTTAGCATACCTTATTGGTAATTCTAAATACACATATTTGACACAACTCGAAAATCCTGAAAATGATGCTAAAGAATTAGCCGAAAAGCTAAATTCTTTAGGCATCACTACTAAAACATTTTATAATCAATGTGGTAGTGAATATGCAAAAATACTATCAACTTTAGAAAAGGATATAAAAGATTATGATGATATAATATTTTATTATGCCGGGCATGCTTTCCAGATAAAAGATGAAAACTATTTGGCAGGGATTGACTTGTTGAATGTTACTTCTTTGCCAGACGAAAGAGAAAAAATCTTTCTCTTAAAAAGAGCATCTCTTCTATTGTCCGAAGTTCTTGAGATTTTTAAGGAAGACAAACAGACAAAAGTGCATATTGTCATTCTGGATGCCTGTAGGATTTATCCAACAAATGTCAGAGGTGGAGAAAGCTTGTCTATAGCACCATTAATGGCTCCTAAAGGAACAATGATTGCATATTCAACTTCTCCCAATGAGCCGGCTATTGACACCGGTTTTCCCAACCATAGTGTTTATACAGGCGCTTTATTACAATTTATTGAAGAAAAAATTCCTGTAGAAACTTTGTTTAAGAAAGTACGTGCTACAGTATTTTACCAAACAAAAGGGAAACAAACAACTTGGGAGCATTCATGTCTCATTGGTGACTTTTACTTTAATAAAGGCATCTCCTCCTGCTTAAATCAATCAAAATCCCATAAAGAATTGTATGAAAGTTGGGCTTTGAAAGATGAAAATTATGATTACGAAAATATCTCTACCCCTATTGCCCAAATATTAAATTTGCTTCATTCACAAAACTTTAATAAGCAAAATACTATACCAGACCGCCTAAATGACATTAATATTGCAGACATTGATAAAAACCTGTTATTTTTATTAGGACGGAACTTATTACAATGTTCTGAAAATTCGTTTAAGGTTTCAAATTGGTTTTCGTCTTTATACAAAAACCTCAAAAAATATTCACAAAATGGCATGAATCATGTCCTAAATGGAATTTTATATGAAATTTATTTCAATTCGCATGGTGAATTCAGACAGAAAGAAATCAAAAGATTTTGTTTAGATAGTGTATGGGGACTTATTGGACAACAGTCATTATCTTCCTCTTTCCAATTTATTCAAGAAAGGCTTATTCCTTATAAAGGCAGGCTAAGCTATATACCCGGTGAACAAACAGACAATATTGAGGTACATATCATAGGAAATATATTGAGAGGAAAAACAGAAATAGAAGCTATAAGATACAATGGAAAAGATATAAAAGAAGATATATCTACGCGCTATGGGAAAGAAGGAAAAAGCGAAAATCTAATAAATATATTAAGTGACTATTTAGTTGCTCCTTCTTATATTATACAACTATCTCCTGCAATAAGTACTGAAGTATATACCATTATACAGCCTCAAGTAAGTGTAGATGATAATCATTGGAATATACGACTGAATCTTTATAGCTAATGATAGAAAACTTCATCATATCCATATCCTTCAGCGAAGTAGAGGAAGCCTATGTCGGCAACTATTTCCGCCTTTCCGAAATGTCCGGCGAGTTTCTGATTATCCAGAAACCCGACATACCTTCTACTTCCTTTGTTCCAATGATTGTGACATCGTGGGCATCTGCCAATCCTTTGATTGGTATATTGTATCAAAAGACGCTTTTAATGACCGCCTGATAATCGGCATTGGTTTGTCGGATAAAGAAAGCATCAACGGAGAACTCTATCGTGTACAGGATGAAACCACGCTCATCCTTTGGTGTGACATACTCCGCTTTACTTTCGAGAGCGATTTCGTGCGCCAGTTCTTCCCGTACAATACTCACTTCAAAGGCAAGATGCGTATCGATGGAGCATTGTGTTTCTATATTCACGATTATTACCCGACCAGATGCAAGGACATATCGGTATTCGACAGAAAGATGAGTAATCTGGTATTTAGATTTAAGGAAGGCCGACAAGCAGCCTTTGTCGCCAAGATCTTCTCTCTTTGTATCGCCTGGATGCCGTTCTTTAAAGAGAAAGCCGCCAACGCCGTGCTGATCCCCATACCGGCGGCAACCCGTGAACGGAACATCGCCCGTTTTTGCAGCTTTCTCTCACATCGGCTTAAAGTTGTGGACGGCATTCGTGCCACACGGGGATGGAGAGCCCTCGTATCCGCGTAGGCCAGACCGGTCAGTGAGGAGAAGATGAACGTCCTGCGTGCCAGCTCCATCATCGGGTCGGGCAGCGGGGTTTCCATCATCCGCTTCAGTTCACCGCGACTGATATGCCTTAGTTTAGGCGCTTCTTTCCTCTCGTATGCCACGTCCTCTATCGGATTGGCTCTTAGTACTTCCCAGTCCACAGCGATGTAGATGAGCCGGTTGAGCCAGCACAGGCAGTGGTTCACGTGTCCGTTCCTGTGTCCTAGCTCCTTCTTGAGAAAGACCTTGAATGATTCGGCGAACTCTTCGGTGATGTCCGAAAAGGCGATGTCCTTCATCCCGCGGGATTCGATGAACTGCCTGAGGTTAAGCTGCGTGGTCTTCGACTGGCGGTAGGTGGAAGTGGAGTTGATCTCCTTGGAGCAGACCCTGAGCAGTTCGCGTTCCACCTCTCCGGCCTGCAGGAGGTATTCCGGCACGGAATTGGTACCGGATACGGTGGTCTTGAGCAGCTCGGCCGTGACCACTCCTTGGTTCCTCAGCAGATTCCCGTACGCCTCTTCCAGCCGGTTGCGGAAGGTGGCAAGGCGGTTGGTCTCCCTGGTCGTCCTGATTTCCCCCTTCGTACTGTCCCAATCCTCGGGCTTGCAATAGATGCCTGTCGTGACAGCCGATTTCTTTCCGTCGATGCTGATCCGGCAGAGGACGGCGGTCGTGCCGTCCGATCTGACCTTGTTGCGGTTGATGTAGAATAAAAGCTTGAATGTACTGCGCATGATAATGATTGTTTGGGGATTAAAGAATAAGTTTCAAATCGCGGGTTGCCTCGACGAACCTGTCCATATCCTCGAACAGTCGCTTCGGAGTTACACGGGCATATATCTGGGTGGTCTTTATGTTGGAGTATCCCAGCATTTTGCTGATGGTCTCGATCGGCACTCCCTCCTCGAGCGTGACCAATGAGGCGAAAGAATGCCTTCCCATGTGGTAGACAAGGTCCTGGCTCAGCCCCGCCATCAGGCGCAGGGATTTCATGTTTGCCCTGAGCGTGTGGTAGTCCTGCGGCGGAAAGAGGGTGGCGCGGGTATCCTCACGGTACTTTTTGATCAGCATGAGTGCTTCCGGCAGCAGCTTGACGCGTCCGAGGTAGTCGGTCTTCTTTCGCCGGTATTTCAGCCAGAGGCTGCCCTCGTCATCTCGGAAGAGGTTCTCCTGGGTGATGCTTACCGCATCGGCATAGGCGGTGCCGGTGTAACAGGCGAAAAGGAAGAGGTCCTGGGTGATGACATGTGACCTGCGTTTTTCCGGTATCTCCAAATCACGCAGCTTCTCGAAATTCTCACGGCTGAGTACTTTCGGCGTACCTTCCTTCTGCTTGGGCAGCTTGAAGTGGCAGAAATGGTATTTCTCCGAATGTCCCTCCTTGTAGGCGATGCGGCAGATCTTCTTTAGGATAGACAGGTAATGGCGCACCGTCTCCATTGCCAGCCTCTTCCTTTCCAGGCAGAAGTCCTGATAGTCACGGATGAACTGCTCGTTGAGCTGTCTGTCCGAAGACAAGGTCTGAGACCTTGAATTCCGTTTTGATGAATTCGGCAAGGGTGCGCCGGGTGTAGACGTAGGTCGACATTGTCGTCGGCGCACGGTCCACGCCGACACGGGCCTTCATCTCCTCATTGTGTCGGTCGAGAAGTTTGAGCAGGGTCATCTGCATGTCCGCGTTACCTTGGAACATGTCCCTGACCGCGGCGGCATCGAAATCCTTTTTCCTTTCCATGAGGGAATTGAAGACCGAGTGTACGGCAAGCAGCAGCCTCTCTATTTTTTTCATTGGTCTCCACCGCTTCCCGGCTCTTGCCATTCAATCGGCTCTCACGCGCGTTCCATAGCCCGGGGGTACAGGAGAGCTTGCAGCTGAACTGCGCCATCGTGCGGTTGAGGGTGATCCGTCCCATGATCGGGGCCTTGCCGGTCTTGTCCGGCTCGCTCTTTTTCAGGTAGAGCAGCACCTTGAATTTTTCCACTTTCATAACGCTCTTTTTTAGGTTGTAAAAATACTCCTTTGAAAAGCGTCCTTTGGCATGCAAAACATTGATAAACAGTGAATACAAATCCGCTTTGTTCCTATCGGTAAAAATTTGGTTACCTGCCGTTGTTTCCGAAACAGGCGGCTAACAGTCTGGTAACTGAAATGTCGCAATATTTTGTTTTTTTTGCAGATATGTCTGTTCTGTAATTCTTGTAAAACGCTTAATTATAAACGTTTTACGTTTAATTCTCGTCATTCTGTTTTTTATTGCATTTCTAAATATTACTTATGTTGCACGCCATTCGTGTGCGACTTCCTTATCGCTAATGGTGTACCTATTGAAACGGTATCCAAGATTTTAGGGCATACCAATATCAGAGCTACTCAAATCTATGCAAGAGTAACTGATGTTAAAGTCAGCAATGATATGGAATTATTGGTACAGAAGTTAGATATTGCTAAATGAATTTTAGGTGACTGAAATTTGTTATCGTCAGATAACAGCAAGGTGTGTTCTGTACTGCTTAGAATTATCTCAGCAGCTCTGTACCTTTTTAGAAAATCACTCCGAAGTCGTGTTTCCAATGAAAGAAAAATTACTCAAATTAATATCTTTTTCGCTCGTCGGGACGGGTGGTCCCGCCCCTTGCCGCTGGGCGTTCCCCGACCGATGAGTTTTTTAGTGATCTATCACAATTTTGTTTTCTTGAAATATTGATAGCTCGATTTCTTGACAACTTGTTTTCTTGATGTCAAGATTGCAAGACTGTATGAAAGTAAGACAGACAGGTAGGTAAACGTCATTCTATCATTCATGAATAGACAAAAAATTATTTTCTCTTTTCAAAAGCCCATGTAATTTATGAGGACTTGCGAAAAGAGAAAATAATTGATAGAACTTTAAGGGAAATTAATTGTCGTTTTCGTTCATCTTCCGAAGAAGTTTTTCTATTAAGCTATTAAGAAAGGCTGTTCTATCCCTTTTGCGCTCCCTGATGGTGGGATAAGTACGGTAGTAATCACCTAAGTCTATTTTGAATGATGCTTCTATGTAGGTCATTATTTCTTTTATATCGGCGTTCCCGTTATTTAGAACTCCGGCTGCATATATCGCATATCCCAACTCAATAGCAGCAGTTTTTGTACCCGTCCACCGGAAAGGATTGTCGGGAAGTGAAGCCCTGCTGGTTTCTGTTACTTCTTGTCTTTCAACCCCTTGCAATCGCTGTTGAAGATAAATTTCCAACATATCATAAGCCAACATTTTAGCTACCTTGTGGTCGCAACAAGTTGAAAATAAAGGGTCTTTATCAAACATACCACAGTTGTGGTACAATTTGTAGTTTTCATGTCCTCTAAGGAAATAATATCTATCTAAATGTGTCGATTTAGAACGATAATATTGGTAGAAGTCAAGATTAGCGTTACAAAATTCTGTTATTGCTGTTTGTTTTTTCTTATAATGCTCTTTGAGAACTTCTTTACTGCCATTCGGCTTTCTCAGTTCAAGCAGGTATATGTCACTAAAATATATCAGTTTACTTAGAATGGACGGCTTAATATCTTTAAAAAACGATATTTCATCGTTAGCATCTTGAAAAGTGTATTGATGTGTAAATTCTCTCAATTCTTCGAATAAAGGTCTGATAAAATTAATCATAGAAAGTGCCTTATCAGAAGATATATCGCTATCGAAAGAAAATATTCCAATTTCTATGTTTATTTTGGATAAAAGGTCTTTTATGAATATGTTATTGTAGATGTTTTCCATTTACTTCTTAATATTAAATAGTTTACTAAAAATATCGAATAAACAAAAGGTTTCTCTTATATGATAGTTTAAATCTACAATATTATAAATCGAGGGTGTCCAAAAATATTTGGCACCCTCGATTTATGATTATCTTTACTGGATATTAAAAGCAATTATTCAATTAGCAAAAGGATGTTTTGATTTTTTTTTATCTGCTTTTTTATATCCTCTTTATTTCGCATATCCGACAGGATGATTTAGTAATAAATGTTGAGACTTTTTTAGTTTTAATATTTTTCCCAATGTATTTTTATCCATTGTCATCCGTGGTACTGTAACTAAGCCAGCCGAGGAACAGAATAGTGAAATATTTTGAGAAATAATCCCAGTATCACAAGCTCCTACAATTAGCAACTGTTCAGGATTTCCGCTATTGAAGCGGGACAAATCAGCAACCAGTATCAGACATCCAGGGGCTTCTGTTACAAAATCCTGTTGTCCGGCTACGGCAGAACGATAATCACCTTTAGCAACAGGTTGTAACTGATGTGCTTTAGCATCGTACAAATAACACCCATCTTTCATACATACATATATGTCAACTTCCTGTACGTTATTTGCCGATGGTGCGGTACGTTTGCCTTCTGACGGACGGTTTATTCCGTTGGCTGCCCAAAGCAGGTCGGATAAATCCTGATGCGTCAGTTGTTTATTGGCAAATGCTCGTTCCGAATGTCTTTTATCCAATGCTTGCATCAATGTAACATTTCTGCTTTTATCCGGCTTATTCAAATTTATAACTTTCAATTCTTGAGCCTGTAATCCCATTATAATGCTCAATAATAAAACTGATAAAATTACTTTTTTCATATCTGCTCCTGTTATTTACTCAAATGAAGTCTGATTACATTTTCAATGATGGGTTCATAATTCATTTTATCAAACTTGACGAATAAATCATCTTTTGAGCCAATAACACCACCGTCACCAATAACCATTGGAGTGACATTGAAATAAATGTCTGTTACCAAATCCTTGTCAAGGAAAGCATTGTAAGTCTGTACTCCGCCACCAACGACTATTTCTTCCATTCCTTTTCCTTTCAGGTATTCTACCGCTTCTTCAGGAGTATGAACGGTTTTGTGACCGCTTCGGGCTTCGTGATTGTTGGATAGCACGACGATTTCTTTTCCTGCAAGGGCATCTTGCAACGCATCGATAAACATGGTATAAGTAGAATACCCAAAAACAATGTTGCCGGACTCAATGGCTTTCTGTACAAGAAATCCCATGACTTCCGGTGCTATCTGATGATTGGGATTGTTTGCCAGCAATACTTTTCCATTTGCTGACACTGACGCAATTAATGTTACTTTCATACGATTGTTTTTTTATTGTTAATATTAGAAACATCCTTTCAATATCGAATGAATGTTTTGATGCAAAAGTAGTGTATCTTTGCTTACTAAAGTATATCAATATACTTATGTATAGTAATATACAAGAGTATAGTTATGGACTATTTAAATAAACTGGTTATATGGAAGACTTTAATGGATGCCCTTATTCAAATGTTGTTGCTCTAAATGATACGCTGACCATTTTATCCGGTAAATGGAAGCTTAATATTATCCGGGCTTTGCTTTTTAGAAAGTATAGGTTTAATGAACTTCAAAAGAAAATACCTCATATTACTCCCCGTATGCTGTCAAAGGAATTAAAAGAACTCGAATTGAACGGGGTTGTAAAGAGAGCTGTTTATAATACAGTGCCAGTGACGGTAGAATATGAATTGACATCTTCAGGGTTTCGGTTGAAAGAATTAATTGCAGGAATGATTCAATGGGGTGTTGCTCATCGGGAATATGTGAAGAGTGTCAATATCAATGATTGATACGTTACATAAGCTAATTATCCTTAGGTAACTTGGTGTAAGGTGCAAACCTATATATAGATATAGTTTGCATCTTACACCAAAGCCTAAAGATTGTAAATCAAATATTTGCATAGTTCAAAAAGAAGCCGTATTTTTGAACCCAAGATATAAGCAGACAGACACAGGACAAAAGCGGACAGTTTTTAAGGACTAAAACGTGACAAGTACAGAGCTTATAATTCCGAAGATATTGATTTTTAGGAGAATATACCGCAAAATTCACGAACCAGGCGGATCACCAAGAAATCAGAGAGTTACACTAAAGTAACTCTCTTTTTTTATGCCTTAAACGCGCCGGTTTACATGGTTCAGTTAAACCGAGAGTTAAATGGGGATCAGTTTGAAAACTTGGGGGAATCTTTTCTTTTTTGTAGAGAACACGGTTGAACTTTTAAAAAAGAATTATATTTGTACTATTCATTACTGAAACTATGGCGAAGAATAATTTACTAAGTGAGCAACTTGCTTATATTGGTGTCAGTTGTACCCCTACGCATCTGCATTTGTGCAGTTATAATGCTGAAAGTATTTGTATGAAGGATGGGAAAGATATAGATAGTTTAATCCCTTATTTGAATAAGAATGCTATAAACTGGATACAAATTCATGGCTTTCAGAATACGGAGGTTATACAGCATGTCTGTCAGAATTTTAATGTCGACTTTTTGACGATACAAGATATTTTGAACTCCGACCATCAGACCAAGATAGAACAGCATGATACATATAATGTAGTGATTTTGAAGTTACTTTTTTCTAATGATGATGGCTATGTACCACAACAAATAGCCATTGTGCAAGGTGGAAATTATCTGTTGACTTTTATGGAAAAGGAAACAGACTTTCTGAATGATATAAATACGGCATTGGAAAAGAATGTGTTGAAAATACGTAGCCGGCAGTCTGATTTCCTGCTCAGTGTTATTCTAAACAGTGTGATGGCCAGCTTTATATCCATCATTTCGGAATTGGAAGACGGATTAGAGGATTTAGAAGAGCAATTGCTTTCGCCGGAACAGGCTGATATGCTCGGTATTGAAAATATACAGCAATACCGTCGTAATTTTCGTGTAATAAAGAAATGTATTTTACCATTAAAGGAGGAAATCAGCAAGTTGTTGCATCCGATCGATAATGATTTGTTGCACAAAGCAAGCCGTCCTTTCTTTAATGATGTCAATGATCATTTGCAGTTTGTATTGCAAACTTTAGATGGTTGCCGTGACATGATTTCAGCTTTGGTAGATATTTACCTTTCCAATAATGACCGACGGATGAACAGCATCATGAAACAGCTGACTGTTGTTTCTACTATATTTATTCCGTTGACTTTTCTGGCAGGAATCTGGGGAATGAATTTCCAATGGATGCCTGAACTGGGATGGCGGTATGGCTATGTATTTGCATGGACATTGATGTTGATACTAGTAGCAGTTATCTACTTCTATTTTAAGCGTAAAAAATGGTATTGATGAGAGAGGATGGATGGGATTTACTTAAATGTGAATCCCATATTCATGTTTTACTTCATTCATTACAAAGGTGCTTTCCAGTGAACCCAAACTGTCAATCGTGCCCAAGACATTGAGGATAAATTCCTGATAATACTTCATATTAGGGGAGTGTATTTTAAGCAAATAGTCATAACTGCCTGATATGTTATAGCACTCTGTTACTTCAGGGATATCCTGAATTATCCGTGTAAATTCCGCAGCAATGTCCCGGTTCAGTCTTCTTAGCTTGACACTGCAAAATACCACGAAGCCTTGGTTTAGTTTCTCAGCGTCCAATACAGCGATATATTTTTTTATATATCCTCCATTTTCCAATCGTTTGAGGCGTTCGAACACCGGAGTGGAGGAAAGGCTTACCCGTGCAGCCAGTTCTTTGGTGGTCAGTCGGGCATTTTCTTGCAAGGTACGTAGTATCTGCAAATCTACTTTGTCAAGTTTCTCTAAAGTACTCATAGAATAATATTCTTTCAAGAGGTTGATATTATTTTCATATCTGTCAATACAAATATATTGCATTTATCTTAGATTTCGGAGAAATTTTCGGGAAATGTAGTACAGGGTTATATTCTTTTTTTGTCGGAGAATGCAAGAAAAGGGCAGAATGATTTTATCTCTCAAAAATACTTTTTATCTTTGCAGTTGCTATGACAAAGTATATATATCTTTTTTATATCTTGTTAGGCGTATGCCTGTTGGCGGGCTTTGGTTCCGCATTTGATAGCGGACAGGAGCACGATGTGGTTCGTACAGTTGGTTTGGAAAACAGTGCGGTGGCGTTGTGTAACATATCTGAAAGTAATAATGGGCAGGAAAAAAAAGAGATAAATAATGAAAGCTACCATTTTTATAAAGTCGGTATCGGCGGTGCAGCTACCTCTTTTTCTTTTCGCACCTTGTGCTCTTCTAAAATTCTGCGAACTCATTCCTCTGCTTCCGTCATAGCCAAGTTGGCCAGATTCTTGAAAGTACTTCTTCCTGAAGAAAAGCAAATTTCTTTTTCACCTATTCTTTATTTTACTCAATATTCCTGTGAATACTATATTTATCAGTTGAGGCGTATTCTTATTTAGTTTATTTTTTCTTCTCGGCAAGGTCTGTTTTTTATATCTTACATTTTTTTGTTTTTATATTTTCATAATGGGAACTGGGGTGGATGCTTGTTTCTTTTATGAACGGTGTTATATGTTAATAACTAATATATAATGGAATTTTTATTGGACTTTATACTTCACATTGACCAATATATGATAGATATTGTTCAAGAATATCATACTTGGGCTTATGTCATACTGTTTATAATCATTTTTTGCGAAACGGGATTGGTTGTCACTCCATTCCTCCCCGGAGATTCTTTGCTTTTTGTCGCGGGAGCTATTTCGGCTTTGCCCGATATGCCTTTGGAAGTTAATATTCTCGCTTTGGTTTTATTTCTTTCAGCTGTGTTGGGCGATTCCTGTAATTATATGATAGGACACTTTTTTGGAAATAAACTTTTCAATAATCCCGATTCCCGTATATTTAAGCAAAGTCATTTGGAAAAAACACATGAATTTTATAAAAAATACGGAGGAAAGACCATCATTCTCGCCCGTTTTGTACCTATAGTCCGTACATTTGCTCCTTTTGTAGCAGGTATGGGCAAAATGCATTATTATTATTTTATGGTGTATAATCTGATAGGGGGAGCTTTGTGGGTTGGTATTTTCTGTTATGCCGGTTATTTTTTCGGTGATCTTCCATTTGTACAGAAAAATCTGAAATTGCTGATTGTGGCTATTATTGTCGTTTCTATATTGCCTGCCGTTATAGAAGTAGGCAGGAATAAGTGGAAAACTCGCCATTACTAAAATCAAACATATCAAAAACAATTTATTCAAATTACATTTATGAAAAATTCTTTTTTTAGTCGATTTACACCTCAAGAACCTAAGTTTTTCCCTATGTTGAAACGTTTGTCTGAAATCCTGACCTCATCATCGGATTTATTGGTAGAAAGCATGCAGCATGATAAGCCGGAAGAGAGAGAGGACTATTACAAACGCATCAAAGATATGGAACGTGAAGGTGACAAGCAGACTCATTTAATTTTTGACGAATTGGGAAAAACTTTCATAACCCCTTTTGATCGTGAGGATATTCACGATTTGGCATCAACTATGGATGATGTAATAGATGGGATTAACAGTTGCGCCAAACGTATCACGATCTATAATCCCCATCCCATTGCTAATAGTGGAAAAGAGTTAAGTTTGTTGATACAGCAAGCGGCTGTTTATATAAGTAAGGCAATGGACGAATTGGAAATTTTCCGTAAAAAGCCTACTGAATTAAGAGCATGTTGTACAAAATTGCATGACATAGAGAATCAGGCGGATGATGTATATGAACTCTTTGTTAAGAAACTATTTGAGGAAGAAAAGGATTGCATAGAACTGATTAAGATCAAGGAGATAATGCATGAATTGGAGAAAACGACCGATGCGGCAGAACGGGTAGGAAAAATCTTGAGAAACCTGATTGTGAAATACGCATAAAAGCAGAAGGTACAATATGGAATTATTAGTGATTATTATTACGTTGGCTTTGATTTTTGACTATATTAACGGATTTCATGATGCAGCCAATTCAATAGCCACCATTGTGTCAACCAAGGTTCTTACTCCGTTCCAAGCGGTGATATGGGCGGCATTTTTTAATTTTGTTGCATTCTTTATTGCTAAATGTATAATCGGAGGGTTCGGAATAGCCAATACTGTATCCAAGACAGTAGTGGAACAGTATATTTCCTTGCCGATTATTCTTTCGGGGGTTATTGCAGCTATTGTCTGGAATCTGTTTACATGGTGGAAGGGGATTCCTTCTTCTTCTTCGCATACGCTGATCGGAGGTTTTGCCGGTGCTGCTATTATGGCTCATGGTTTTGATGCCATTCAGCTCAATATTATTTTGAAGATTGCTGTTTTTATCTTTTTGGCACCATTTATAGGGATGGTTGTTGCTTTTGGATTCACGTTGCTTGTCCTTCACATTTGTCGTCGTGCACATCCGAATACGGCTGAGATGTGGTTTAAGAAATTGCAGCTTGTTTCTTCGGCTTTGTTCAGTATAGGGCATGGACTGAATGATTCCCAGAAGGTAATGGGTATTATTGCTGCTGCCCTGATCGCTGCTCATTCGGAAGGGTTAGGAATGGGAATAAATAGTATCAATGATTTGCCGGATTGGGTGGCATTTTCTTGTTTTACTGCCATTTCTTTAGGAACAATGTCAGGCGGATGGAAGATTGTGAAAACCATGGGAACTAAGATTACCAAAGTAACTCCTTTGGAGGGAGTTGTTGCGGAAACTGCTGGCGCATTTACATTGTATCTGACAGAATATTTGAAAATACCTGTAAGTACAACCCACACCATTACAGGAGCTATTATCGGAGTGGGTGCTACTAAGCGTCTTTCAGCCGTCCGATGGGGAATAACAAGAAGTCTGATGACGGCTTGGGTGTTGACTATTCCTGTCAGTGGAATATTGGCCGCTGTTATTTACGGAGTAGTTACTCTTTTTTAGGATGACCGGATTGTAGGCTGTTCTAGAAAATAAAGATCTGTCGTGACCGAGGTGACTGGGAAGTTACCTCGGTTTTGTATACATACCCATTTGTAGGTAAAAAGTGGATGAAACTAATAATAAATATAAAATGTTATTGTGAGTTTGTTATTTGTTTCTATTTTTGTAGTGGTCTTACTGAACACAAAAATGAGAGAAAACGCAAAAGGCAGGATTTTTATAGCATGGCTGTTGTTAATGACGCTTATGCCATTTTTCATGGTGAAGACTTTTCACCACCATGAAGAAGATGCCGTTTGCCATTCTGATAGTGGGAATTCTCATGATTCCTCTCATCAGTGTCCCGTGTGCAATTTCACACTTTCACCTTTTACACAAGTTGAAACATTACAACTTCATATTGTTCTTCCGGTTTTTGATTATCAGCCGGAAATAACAGTGGATAAGGTTTGTCAGGTTAAATCTTATCCTTATTATCTGCGTGCACCTCCCGTTTGCTGATTCACATAGTATCTTTTATTTATTCACAACATCAAATGATTGTAATTTATGCGTATCAGATATGTTTCGGGTACGCTGGGAATGTTTTTTACCTTGTTTTCAAATGCACAGGTAGTTTCTGATACGATTAAAAGTGTGGATTTATCCGAAGTGGTGGTGACTGGATCTTACCGACATGCTCAGGAGAAAAAGACTACCCTGACACTCGAGTTGTTTCAGAAAGATTATTTGAACCGGCATTTTACCGGTAATTTGGTACAGACTTTGAAAAATGTTCCCGGTGTACACTCGATGGATATTGGTGCGGGATTCTCCAAACCTATGATTCGTGGTTTGGGATTCAACCGTATTGCCGTATCCGAAAATGGAATAAAACAAGAGGGGCAACAATGGGGGGCCGACCATGGACTGGAAATTGATGCTTTTAATGTAGACGAGGTACGGATTCTGAAAGGTCCGTCTTCACTGCTCTACGGCAGTGATGCGATGGGAGGTGTCATCGAAATCCTTCCTTTGCTTCCACAAAAAGAGAACCGATTTTTTGGTGAGGCTGCCTTATTGGGAAAATCAGTGAACGGCACTGTGGGCGGTTCACTGATGCTAGGTATTGAGAAGAATGCATGGCTGGTCAGAGTACGTTTTTCAGAACAGCACTATGGAGATTATCATGTACCGGTCGATACCATTGTATATCTTACCCAGTTGGTGCCTGTTTACGGTCGTAAGCTGAAAAACACCGCTGGGTTCGAGCGCAATGTTTCTGTCATGGGAGATTATAGAAAGAGGTTTTATCAGATGAATATTGCTGTGAGCAATGTTTATCAGAAGATGGGCTTCTTTCCCGGTGCTCATGGCATTCCTGATATTTCCCGTTTGGAGGATGATGAGAACAGCCGTAATATTGAATTGCCTTATAGCAAAGTGAACCATCTTAAAGTAACCACGCATCAACAGTATCTTTGGAATGGGATACAACTTTCAGGTGATTTCGGCTATCAGTTCAATCATCGGGAGGAATGGAGTGCTTTCCATACCCATTATGACACTCAGGTGATGCCTGCAAAGGATCCGGATAGGGAACTGGTGTTCAAACTGCATACATTCAGCTCCTCTTTGAAGCTGCGGTTGTCCAGTTCTTCTTCCTGGGAGCATATGGCAGGGTGGAATATGCAGATACAGAAAAATGCGATTGGCGGATATTCTTTTCTGCTACCGGAATACAAGCGTTTTACTACCGGAGCTTTTTGGCTGACGACTTTCCGATTGGATAATCAGTTGTCTGTAACTGGTGGGATACGTTATGATCGGGGAAGGATTGATATAACGGCATTCGAAGATCCTTATTTGGTGGAGTATCTGCACAGACAGGGATATGAAGAAGAGGTAATACAGGCATATCGTTGGCGAAGTTATCCGGTGGACAGGGCTTATGGTAATTATTCCTGTTCGGCGGGAGTAGTGTGGACACCCGCTGCCGGTCATCTTCTGAAGATGAATGTGGGACGTAGCTTCCGTTTGCCGGGAGTCAATGAATTAGCATCCAACGGAGTGCATCACGGAACTTTCCGTCATGAAAAAGGGGATGCCACTCTTTCTTCGGAACAAGGATGGCAGATTGATGCTTCCTATACCTTGGCTTATAAAAAAATGGAACTGGTTGTTTCATCTTTTGCCAGTTGGTTTGATAATTATATTTATTTGCGCCCTATGGGAGAATGGTCTGTATTGCCCCATGCTGGACAGATTTATCAATATAGTGGCGCACGTGCTTTGTTCATGGGTGGTGAGATAAATTTCAATATGGATTTTCTACGCCATTTTAATTATCGTTTAGTCGGTGAGTATGTCTATACTTATAATCGTGACGAACATACGGCTTTAAGTTTTTCACCTCCTGTATCCATGCGTAATATTCTGACATGGAATAAAAAAGATTTTCAGTTGTATGCTGAACTTCAAAGTATAGCTTCGCAGAACCGTATAGCGAGGAATGAAGACCGCACACCCGGAGCTTGTTTGATTCATCTGGGTGGGAGTATTCATATACCTATGGCCAAGGCGGATATTGAAATATCTTTGGGCATTCGTAATTTGTCGGATGTGAAATATTACAATCATTTGAGTTTTTATAGGAAAGTGGAAATCCCTGAACCGGGAAGAAGCTTTCAGATTTCGATTAAAGTACCATTTAAACAATTATTAAAATGAAAACAAAATTTTATTTTCTTGTAATCAGCCTTTTGGCTATATGCTCTGTTTGTCTGCCTGCGTGTGATAATGATGAAAAAGGGGATGTAACAAAGCCCGTGATCGATTTGATAGAACCCGAAGAGGGAGCGGTGTTGAAAATTGGTAATGGGAAAGGGGTACATTTTGAAATGAATCTGTCAGATGATGTGATGTTGAGATCGTATAAAATCAATATTCATAATAATTTTGACCACCACGGACATGATTCCCGGGCAGCCGGAGAGAAAAACACAGTTTTTACTTTTGACAAGGTATATGATGTTTCCGGTTTGAAGAATACAAAAGTACATCATCATGATATTGTTATTCCGGCCGATGCTGCTCCCGGAGATTATCATCTGATGGTATGGTGTACCGATGCGGCGGGCAATCAGACAGAAGTGGCTCGTAATATTGTCTTGAGTGCGGACGGAGGTACTGAAACGGAACATGATCATGATCATGAGTGATTTTTTGTATTAATCGTATTGTGTGTATTAATTGTCTGGTGGCGGTCGATGTGAATCGGCCGTCACTTTATTTTGTTAGATGTCGCCAAAGAATAATTTTCTTTCAGGAGGTAATAATCCGTTTGTAAATAGAATATTTGTTCTATAAATAGTGATAATTGTAGCTCTATTTTCTTTATTTTTAGTATATCTTGTTTGATATAACTGCCTTTAATACCTTTGCAACAGGTAAAAACAGAAATATATAACTCTAAAAAGATAAAGATTATGGCTACAAAAAAATTACATTTCGAAACATTACAACTTCACGTAGGACAGGAACAGCCAGACCCGGCTACGGATGCTCGTGCAGTTCCTATTTATCAGACTACATCTTATGTATTTCATAACTCGGCACATGCAGCCGCACGTTTTGGTTTACAAGATCCGGGTAATATTTATGGGCGTCTGACTAATTCCACACAAGGTGTTTTTGAACAACGTGTGGCTGCATTGGAAGGGGGAGTGGCAGGACTTGCGGTAGCTTCCGGGGCTGCTGCCATTACTTATGCGTTTCAGAACATTACTCGTGCAGGTGATCATGTTGTAGCTGCAAAGACTATTTACGGAGGTACTTATAACCTGCTGGCGCATACGTTGCCGACTTATGGTGTGACTGCTACATTTGTGGACCCTGGTGATCTTTCTAATTTTGAGAAAGCTATTCAGGAGAATACAAAGGCGGTGTTTATCGAGACTTTGGGGAATCCTAATTCGAATATTATAGATATAGAGGCTGTGGCGGAAATAGCACATCGCCATCACATACCTTTGATTATTGATAACACTTTTGGTACTCCTTATCTGATTCGTCCCATCGAGCACGGAGCAGATATTGTGGTACATTCCGCTACAAAATTTATTGGTGGCCATGGAACTTCACTGGGTGGCGTGATTGTTGATTCAGGTAAATTTGACTGGGTGGCATCAGGTAAATTCCCTCAACTGACAGAACCGGATCCTTGCTATCATGGGGTGCGTTTTGTAGAGGCGGCAGGTCCGGCTGCTTATGCTGTCCGTATTCGTGCTATTTTATTGCGTGATACCGGTGCAACTATCAGTCCGTTTAATGCTTTTATTCTGTTGCAGGGATTGGAGACACTTTCATTGCGTGTGGAACGTCATGTAGAGAATGCGTTGAAAGTGGTGGAGCATTTGAAAAATCATCCGAAGATCAAGAAAGTAAATCACCCTTCCTTGCCGGAACATCCTGACCATGCTCTGTATCAGCGTTATTTCCCCAATGGAGCTAGTTCTATTTTCACTATCGAAGTGAAAGGTGGTCAGGAAGAAGCACATCGTTTCATCGATAGTTTGGAAATCTTTTCTTTATTGGCCAATGTCGCCGATGTGAAGTCATTGGTTATCCATCCTGCCAGTACCACTCACTCCCAGTTGAATGCGGAAGAATTGGCGGAACAGGGTATTTATCCGGGGACAGTGCGTTTATCAATAGGTACGGAACATATAGATGATTTGCTGGCCGATTTGGATCAGGCATTAGCTGGAATTTAATAAGATATACTATATATAGAATAAGGAATATTACTACAATATAAAATCAATATATAGATAAAAAGTGTATGCCGGAGGTTTGTGTAAAGATACATTATACAGGCTTCTGGCATTACTTTATTTTTACTGATAAAAAAGGATAGATCATTAATCCAAATAGGATTCTTTTTTGTTATTAAAAAAAGCATCTTTGCGGAAGTGGGATTTCAAAGGCTTAATTTAAAGAGTTTATGGATACCGTTTCTTTAACTTAAATACAATGGTTATGAATCTAGTCCTTGCTATTATTCCGGTATTGTTATTGATTATCCTGATGGCGTTTTTTAAAATGTCCGGTGACAAAAGTAGTGTGATTTCCCTTGTCGTTACTATGCTGATTGCTTTTTTCGGCTTTCATTTTCCGGTAAACGATTTGCTGTCTTCTTTTCTGTATGGTGCATTGAAAGCTGTTTCTCCTATTCTGATTATTATTTTGATGGCGATATTCAGCTATAATGTTTTATTGAAGACTGAAAAAATGGAGATTATCAAGCAACAGTTTTCTTCTATTTCTACCGATAAAAGTATTCAGGTATTGCTGTTGACATGGGGATTTGGCGGCTTGCTTGAAGCTATGGCAGGATTTGGTACGGCAGTGGCTATACCTGCGGCGATTCTTGTCAGTCTCGGATTCAAACCGGTCTTTTCGGCAACAGTCAGTTTGATTGCCAATAGTGTGGCTACTGCTTTTGGGGCTATTGGTACACCGGTCCTGGTATTGGCGAAAGAAACGAATCTGGATGTGCTGGTGCTAAGCGCCAATGTCGTGTTGCAGCTTTCGGTACTGATGTTTCTCATTCCTTTCGTATTGCTGTTCCTGACCGATCCGAAGTTAAGATCCTTACCTAAAAATATCTTCCTGTCTTTGTTGGTCGGTGGTGTGTCGTTAGGCAGCCAGTATGTTGCCGCCCGTTATATGGGGGCGGAATCTCCGGCTATTATTGGAAGTATTTTATCCATCATTGTTATTGTGGCCTATGGCAAACTGACTGCTTCTAAAGAGGAAAAAGCAAGGAAAAGCACATTGAAAGGGCTAGAGGTACTGAATGCGTGGAGTATCTATCTTCTTATCTTGTTCTTGATTGTTCTGACTAGTCCGTTGTTTCCCGGTTTACGTACAACACTTGAAAATAATTGGGTGACTCGTATCAGTCTTCCGATTAATGATTCAACTATGAATTATACGGTTTCTTGGCTGACCCATGCGGGAGTTTTACTTTTTGTAGGCACGTTTGTCGGCGGGCTGATACAGGGAGCCAAGATATGGGAGCTGTTTGCTGTACTCTGGAATACGGTAAAGCAGTTAAAGAAAACTTTTATCACGGTAATTTGTCTGGTGAGTTTGTCCACTATCATGGATACGGCAGGTATGATTTCAGTTATAGCCACTGCTTTGGCAGTTGCTACAGGAAGTCTTTATCCGTTGTTTGCCCCTGTTATAGGTTGCCTGGGTACCTTTATTACGGGCAGTGACACTTCTTCAAATATTTTGTTCGGCAAATTACAGGCTAATGTGGCCGGGCATATTCAAGTAAGTCCCGACTGGTTGTCGGCAGCCAATACGGTGGGGGCGACAGGTGGAAAAATAATTTCTCCGCAAAGTATCGCTATTGCCACTTCTGCCGGAAACCAACAGGGAAAAGAAGGAGAAATCCTAAAATCCGCCATTCCATATGCATTGGCGTATGTGTTGATAACCGGAGTGATTGTTTATATTTTCAGCTGATAATCGTTTGTAAATTCAAGAGGGCGTTTTAATATTGCCTGTTATGGATTGAAATACCCTGTAAACGAGGATCAACTGTTGAAAAATCGTAAAAAAAGAGATGGATAGGAGATTTATTGCCAAAAAAGAATTTAATTTGAACCGTTTTATAATTTATAAAAAAAAGAACATGAACGAATTAATTGCTAAAATCAAAGAATTGAACGAAGCTTTTATGTCTGATGCAGCATTGCAGATTGAAAAAGGTAACAAAGCTGCAGGAACACGCGCACGTAAAGCATCATTGGAATTGGAAAAACTGATGAAAGAATTTAGAAAAGCATCTTTGGAAGCTTCTAAATAATCCTTCATTCGTCTTTTAAAGATTTTTATAAGCCATCCTTCGGGGTGGCTTTCTTATTTTCTACCAGGTTTTGCTTTTATTTCGGGGGATAATTGATATTTTTGTATTTTTATTGGTGGGTGGTTAACCTAAAGGAAAAGGGATGTTTATGAAGAATATGTGTCTATTGCCTGTATGGGCGGTTTTATTGATTATAGCAGGGACTTTCTTTTCTTGTGAAAAGAAGAAGGATATGGCTATATACCGTCAGGCGGATTCTTTGAACTTGCTTTCTTATCGTATGCGCTATAAAAATTTGGACACAGCGTGTAAAGCGGCGCATGACGCCTACAAACTGGCGGATGGATTCCCCTCCCTGCGTGCCGGGGCATTGAATAATCAGGGTTTCTGCGCCTTTATCCACATGGACTTTGAAAAAGCCGAAGATCTTTTTCTTCGCGTATATGAGGAATCAAACAATGAATTGGAATGTTTGATAGCAGATATCGGTATGATGAAAATTTGTCAGCGTACCGCCATGAACAAGGAGTTCTATGATTATCGTAACAGTGCGTTACGGCGTATGAAGCGTATCAGTGATGACCGTTCTGCTATAACCGATCCCGGAGAGCTGGAGCGGCTTAATTATGCCCGTTCCGAGTTTTCCATTGCTTCTGCCATCTATTACTATTATTTGCAGCAGGAACAGCAGTCTTTGGAGGCGATTAATGAAATAAAAGTAGACGAGGCGCTGGAAAGTGATACTGCCCAATTGCTCTATTATTATTATATGAAAGGGTCTGGCGGTATGTATGAAGCGGATACACCGCAGGATGTGGTATTGGGTGAGTTTAACTATCTGATAGAATGTCTGGGTATCAGCAGGGAATACGGGTATGTCTATTTCGAGGCGAATGCATCTCAGGCAATGGCAGAATTGCTGAAAGAGAGGAAAAATTTCGATTTGATAATGGAAAGGCGTCCCAATGTGATGCGTGCCATCAATAACGAGGACTTGTCGTGGGAGGAATTGACCATGCGTTTTGCCTGGCAGGCTTTGGATTTGTTCAAAAAATATGGAGATTTGTATCAGATTTCGGGTACATACCGCACTTTGGCGTCGTGCAGCAACGAGCAAGGCAGGTATGAAGACGCGCTGCATTACTTGTCGGAAGCACTGGGGTACGTCAATCGGCATCACGAGAAATATTACCATTGTACGGATACCATGGACAGGCTACGTCCGTATGTTCCCATGGCTACCACTTCCATTGAACTGGAATGGATTAATGACGATGGTATAAAAAGTGTTCCCGAATGGATTGCCCGTTTCCGTGAACAATTGAGTGTAACATATGCAGCGTTAGGAATGAAACCCCAGTCGGATTATAATCGTAATATTTATCTGGATATTTTGGACTACACCCGCCAGGACAAAGAATTGGAGAGCCGTTATAATGCGTTGGAAAAGGAATCGGAGGCCTTGAACGGACTTCTGGTGGTCGTGGTGATTGGTATCGTTGTCCTTATCATTCTATTTTGGATATTGAATAAAAGATGGCGTGTGCGGAATGCTCTTTATATTGATAAGTTGAAACGTACTTTGGAAATATGCCGTAAGATAACGGCTTCCGTACCCATTGATGCGGGGGAGATAGAGGATGTGACAAAAGCGGTAGTTGCCTCGGTGAAAGAGGATATCCTTTCGTTGGTGGGAGCGACGGACTTCCGTATTGTGGCTGAAAATGGAGAGGGGAATGAGGTGCCGGGGCAAGGGATTTGTACAAGTTTTATCTTGAATATTCCGGGCAGGGAACAACCTTTGGGCGAGGTGCATCTGTATTCGGAGCACAAAATGAAGAAAGATGATAAAGCACTGATGAGGGTCATTACACCTTACATTTCGTGGACACTGGAGAATGGACTGGCTTTTATTTCGTTGGGCGATGAACGGAAACGGCTGGAAAAGGAGCAATATGTCCATGAACAGCATTTGGCGGAGAATAAACGGCAGAATCTGGTGAAGAAAGCCTGTCTGTTTATTGTCACAGGCATTATGCCTTATATAGACCGCATCATGAATGAAGTGCATAAACTAACCGCACACAACTACATTCAGAACGAAGAAATAAAAGAAAGCAAATACCGTTATATCGACGAACTGATTACCCGTATCAATGAGTATAATGATATTCTGGCCTTATGGATTAAGATGCGGCAGGGGACACTGAGTTTGAATATAGAGAATTTTGAGTTGAATTCCCTTTTTGATGTACTGGTAAAAGGGCGTAAGACTTTCGAGATGAAACAACAGACTCTGACCATAGAGCCGACTGCCGCCATTGTGAAAGCGGATAAGGCTCTGACGCTTTTCATGATAAATACATTGACGGAAAACGCCCGTAAATATACGCAGCCGGGAGGAAATGTTTCTGTTTATGCGCAGGAAACGGAATCTTACGTGGAGATTTCGGTGAAAGATGACGGTCCGGGACTTTCACAGGAAGATGTGGAGCGTATTCTGAGTGAGAAAGTTTATGATTCGGGTAAAATCGGATTGCAGACCAGCGAAAATGTCAGCGAATTGCAGAAGAATAAAGGTCACGGTTTCGGTTTGATGAATTGCAAAGGCATTATTGATAAATATAAGAAGACCAATGAGATATTCCGGGTCTGCCTGTTCCGGATAGAAAGTGAATTGGGGAAAGGCAGCCGTTTCTATTTCCGTCTGCCCAAAGGAGTGCGCAAAACGTTGATGTTGGTGTTGGTCGCTTTTCTTCCTGTCCTGGCAGGATGTAATGAGGGGAGGGAGAAAGATGGGAAAGCGGAACAGCTCACTGTCAATGATTCCATTCAGCGATATGATAAATTATTGGCTGTTGCGAATGAATATGCATACGATGTTTACAATTGTAACATTGATGGATTATATCAACAGGCATTGTGTTATGCGGACAGTGCTCTATATTGTTTGAATAAGCATTATATTATGTATTCGGGCAGCAAAGGGCCTTTGTTGGAATTGGAAGGAGAGGGGGTAGCAGCGGATTTAGATTGGTTCAACCGGCATTTTGATACCGATTACTATGCCTTGCTGGATGTTCGCAACGAGGCAGCAGTCGCCTTTTTGGCTTTAGGTAATCTGGAGGCTTATCGTTATAACAATAATGCTTATACGGCGCTGTACAAACAGATCAGTGAGGACACTTCATTGGAGCAATATTGCCGCCAGATGCAGCTTTCTGCCAATAATAAGACGGTGGCTATCATTCTTTGTGTGGTTATTTTGTTGGTATTGCTGGTGGGATATTATATTCTGTATTTCCGCCACCGTTTGATTTATCGTTATAACTTGGAACAGGTGTTGGAAATCAACAAGCAGGTGTTTTCGGCCTCTTTGCTTGACGGAAGAGCCGACCGGGATATTGCTGCAAGTCTGGTCAATGATATGTTTGAGACGGTGAATGAGTTGCTGCCCGTTGATGTGTTGGGCGTAGCGGTTTATAGTGAAGACAACCACAGCTTGAATTATGCTTTTTCACCGGTGGAGGATGAGAATGAAGAAATGCGTGAGATGATGGCTCGTAGTTTTGACGCGAAGACACCTTATTGGCGTGAGAAAGATAGGGTAAAATGTTTGCCCTTGTGGGTGGAAGCAGGTAACGAGAATCGTTGCACGGGTGTGCTGGCATTGAAAATCGCTTTGCCTGTGGAGCGTGAGGACGACCGCTTGATGCTGGAGCTTGTGGCCGGATATGTAGCCATCATTGTATATAATGCAGTGGTACTGATGGCGCAGAAATATCGGGATATAGAAAGTGCGCAGGATGATGCGCGCCGAGCCATACGGGAGGAAAACCAGTTGCATGTGCAAAATCTGGTATTGGACAATTGCTTGTCAACCATTAAGCATGAGACAATTTATTATCCTAACCGGATAAAACAGATTATCGACAGGTTGAACACCCGTCAGGCTGGAGAAAACGAAGCTGTGCAAGTAGAAACGATTGGTGAGTTGATCAGTTATTATAAGGATATATTTACTTTGCTGAGTTCATGCGCCGCACGTCAGTTGGAAGAAATTACTTTCCGCAGAGGTGTTGTGAAAGCCGGCGAACTGGCCGATTATGCGGTACGGTATATAAAACGTGCTGGAAAACGTATGCCGCATCGGGTAGAACTGAGGACGGAGGTGGAACATGTTTCCGTATTGGGAGATGTCATTCAGCTGAAGTTTATGTTGGAGAATTTAATAGATGAAGCGCTATCATACGAGGTGGATGGTGTTTTGGAATTGTGTATTTATAAGGATAAGGATTTTGTGCGGTTTGATTTCCGCGATACGCGTCGCGAAAAGTCGCAGGAGGAGTTGAACTTGTTGTTCTACCCGCATCTGTCTCGTATGAAGCAGGGGCAGGAAGGAGTTCTGACCGGTACGGAATACCTTATTTGTAAGCAGGTGATTCGTGACCATGATGAATTTGCCGGAAGACGCGGTTGCCGTATCAATGCGCAGCCTGCCGCTGAAGGAGGGTTCACCGTATGGTTCACCCTGCCTGCCCGTTGAATGTAGAATGTAAAAAAACAATGCATATTATGGAGAATAATAGATTTAAAGTCATCATTGTAGAGGATGTCAAA
Organism: Phocaeicola sp. GP0067; assembly: GCF_031119655.1. NCBI lineage: Bacteria > Pseudomonadati > Bacteroidota > Bacteroidia > Bacteroidales > Bacteroidaceae > Phocaeicola > Phocaeicola sp. GP0067. The sequence goes on along the minus strand of NZ_JAVHZY010000012.1, from coordinate 122,893 downwards.
CTGGAATTAAAAGGAACGGAAGAGATATTCAGACACGAAATTCCGAATGCGGAAGTCATCGGAACGGCTATGACTGAGAATGAGTTTTGGGAATTGCTGAAAGTGCAGTTGCCCGATATGGTTTTATTGGACTTGGGCTTGGGGGGATCGACTACCATCGGTGTGGAAATCTGTTCTTCTTTACGGAAGAACTATCCGGATATGAAGGTGCTGATTTTTACTGGTGAGGTATTGAACGAAAAGTTATGGGTGGATGCGCTGAATGCGGGTGCGGATGGTATAATCCTGAAGACGGGAGAGTTGCTGACTGCCACAGATGTACAGGCGGTGATGGATGGCAAGAAACTGGTTTTCAATTATCCCATTCTGGAGAAAATAGTGGCACGTTTCAAGCAGTCGGTGGCTCAGGAACAGCGCAGGCAGGAAGCTGTCATTAATTATGATATTGATGAATATGATGAGCGTTTGCTTCGCCATCTGGCCTTGGGGTATACCAAAGAAATGATTACTAATCTGAAAGGGATGCCTTTCGGGGTCAAATCCATAGAGAAGCGTCAGAATGAATTGATAAACCGTTTGTTCACATTGGATGAAAGAAGTGGTGTCAATGCCTGTCGATTGGTGACCCGTGCTTTCGAGTTGCGGATTCTTGACATTGATAATTTGGAACCGGATGAAGAGTAAATATTATTTTCCTCATACCGCTACTGTGTTTTTTCTGCTGACGGTAGCTGTAGCCTTGTTCTCATGGATAGGAAGTATTTATGGGCTGGGGAAGGTGCAAAGCCTGCTCAGTCCCGAAGGAATCCGGTGGGAATTGAGGCATGCTATGGGGAATTTTGTCCAGACACCGGCATTGGGCATAGTAATGATGCTTTTTTTAGGGTTCGGCATTACGGTTCATTCCGGGGTATGGGGTACGTTGGGGAGGATAGTGAAAAGAGGAAAGCCCATTTCCCGTAAGGAAAAACGTGCGTTGATATTGGCAGGTTGTATACTGCTTGTTTATATCATAATGATTATTTGCACCACTTTTGCTCCATGGACTATGTTGCGTAGCGTGACGGGATCTCTCACGAACTCTCCGTTTCAAAAAGGGATTTATTATCTCATTTCGTTTGGTGTGGGATTGTCGGGTATGGCTTTCGGTTATGCATCGGGACGTTTTCGGGATGATAAGGATATAATAAAAGGTATGTCCTGTCTCTTTTCTCGTTTTGCCGATTACTTTGTGGCGCTTTTTTTTATAGTTCAGTTCTTTTCTTCATTGATGTATACGAATTTGGTGGAATGGGTTGGAATAGATTCATATATAGTGTCTTACGCTTTCCATATTTGTTGCTATTTACCTTTTGCTTGGATGCTGAATAAAAAAAAAATAGATTGTTAATGCAAAAAAGTTGCGGATTCTTTTGGTAATTTCAATAAAAACCGTACCTTTGCACTCGCAATTAAGGATGGTTCCGTAGCTCAGCTGGATAGAGCAACGCCCTTCTAAGGCGTGGGTCTTGCGTTCGAATCGCAACGGAATCACATAAAAAAAGCTGTATCTTCTGAGGGTACAGCTTTTTTTATGGAAATATTTAAAAAGGATTTATCTATAAGCGGGGCTATGGAAAAGATCTTGTCCATATCTATAAACCTTTCCCGTTGGATAGTTAAGGGTTTTCTTCCTGTTTGTTCTATCTCCGCAAGCCTTTGGAGTTAACTCCATAGCCTTGGGAGATAACTCCAAAGCTTATGGAGATAACTCCAAAGGCTATGGAGATAACTCCAAAGGCTATGGAGATAGAATACATCCGTATAAAAAGGTTTAACCTGGAAAGAGAAAAGGCTTATGCAACAGGAACAGATGCAATACATTGTTGTTTAATTCCGCTGGCGGGCTATTACTTTTTCTCAGTTTCTCCGCCCTTTGGGCTTCATGGCAGCGGAAAGATTGAACCGGTTAAAAAGTCATGTTAACCCTTTTTGTACGCGTAACTTCCATGTATGCAGGCGAGGGGATGGATAACCATCATTTTACTGAGGTGCATGATATTTATGTAAAGGATTTGAAATGCAAAAAGGTGAATGTAGCTGCATTGGTGCTTCAAGGTACAGAGGAGAAGCCTATTTATAACGTGACTTTTGATAACGTGGATGTGGATAAAGCAGGGATAGGTCTTGGTTTCTCGAATACGAAGACAATTGGGGTTTCTAATTGTAATTTGGGAGGTTATGTTGGGGTGCCGTCTACAGCCAGTGCGAAAGATGGTATATTCGATAAATAGATTTGTTTGACTTCTTGGTTTACTTCGCCGATTCCTTGAAAGATTCTTGTTACGCTGGAATGACAGAGTAAAAGGAAAGCAGGAAACCGTTTCCGGACAGGCTGGGGGAGGATTTTTCATCCCTCAGCTAAACAAATGTTTTTATAGATGGTTCTATAAGTAAAAAGACGATAATTATGAGTACAAACGAATTTGCCCGAATTTTATTGACTTGGATTAAGAGTTTTCTATCATGGATAGGCATCCCGCGCGATAGGTTGAATGAACTGGATGAGATTATTTTCTTGATCCTGATTGTGGTTATTGCTTTTGCTGTAGGAGCTGTTTTTCATTATTTATCTGTGCGTTTCACACGGAAGGTGTTGAAATATAAAAATATCAGTTTTTTAAGTTCGTTGATAGAATACAATGCCTTGCGGAAAATGTCTGCGGTCATTCCGCCGCTTATTATATCCGCTTTGTTGCCGTTTGCGTTCGACTATCGTTCTACTTGGTTTACTGTCAGTGAAAAAATCACTTGGATTTATTTCTTTATCGCTTTGTTGTTTTCGGTCAATGCCGTGTTAAACTCGGTAGGTAATGTGCTGATGAACAAGGAGCAGTTACAGAATCGTCCGATGAAAGGTTTCATACAGATCTTTCAAGTGATTTTTTCGTGTGTTGCCATCATTGTCATCATTTCCATATTGATTAATAAGTCGCCTCTCAACCTGATTACCGGACTGGGTGCTTTTGCTGCCGTACTGATGTTGATTTTCAAAGATACCATCCTTGGCTTTGTGGCGGGGGTACTGCTTTCCGAGAATGATATGGTGCATATCGGCGATTGGATTGAGATGCCGCAGAATAATGTGAATGGGGTGGTGATGGATATCACTCTGAACATTGTGAAGGTTCAGAATTTCGATAATACGATTGTCACTATACCTCCTTATTCATTAGTCTCCGGTTCATTTATCAATTGGCGTGGAATGACTGAATCGGGCGGGCGGCGTATTATGCGCGAGTATGCATTGAAACTGGATTACATACAACCCTGTACTCCTGAATTTTTGGAGAAAATGAAGAAGTTTGATGCTGATTTGGCCGACTTTATCACAGAAAAGCAGAAACAGGCGGCTGAAGGAAAAGTAGCGAATACTGACAATCCGGCCGGATTGGTAAATGGAACCATCGATACGAATGTAGGGCTGCTTCGTGCTTATATGACTCTCTATCTGAAGCGCCATCCTTTTATCAGTAAGGACCTGTTGCTGATGGTGCGCACATTGGCTCCTACGGAGAATGGCCTGCCCGTACAAATTTATTGTTTCTCGTCCAATAAGAACTGGCCTAGTTATGAATCTATCCAAGCGGAAATCATGGAACATTTTGTTTCTGTTCTTCCCGAGTTTGGATTGTATCCGTTCCAGAATCCTACTGCCAGAGATTATGTAATCAGTGGTTTGATAGAGTCTGGCAAGGACCTTTCTACTGTAGACGGAATTCCTTGGCATTCGGTCTTGCCAAAGGAAGAAAAGGTATAGTTAGGGATTTAAACATTTATTAATGACTTGCGGTTGAACAATTCTTGTTGCCGCCGTGTTATATAAATGTGTTTTTCATAGTATTAGATTAAAGGTTGAAGATTGCAATCGGCTTGAGAGAAGTAGTTGCATCTGAAGTAGAAGCGTCTACTATAAAAAATATAGAAAGGTTGTTCCTTACGGGACAGCCTTTTTGTTTTGTTAAAAGAAACCATTCACTTTAACTTGAAATGTTAAAGGAGTTGTTGCTTTTATTAAACAATACTATAATTTCTTCTTAACGCTTCTTTAAATTTGCAGATAGCAGGAAAGTGTGTATATTTGCATGTGTGTTTTTCATAGTATTAGATTTAAGGTTAACAAAAGGTTGGAGCAAGGCGTTGCTCCTTTTTTTATGGAGTAACGTGAGGAGTACATCTGCTGTCCGGTTCCGATATCCGATACAGAACCACAGAGAAGAATCCGTGCAATGTATTCCTCTCCGTGACTGTGTAACTTAATTCTGCATTTTTAATGCAAGAGGCAGGCTGAATTAAATAATCTCGATGCCTTGCTTCCGGCATAACTCCAATCCCACATCCTTTAACTTGAATTTCTGTATCTTTCCGCTGCCCGTCATGGGGAACTCATCAACAAAGAAGATATATTTAGGAATTTTGTAACGGGCTATCTTGCCGTCGCAAAAGTCACGTATATCGAATTCGTTCATTTCCACCCCTTCGTGCAAGATAATGAATGCGCCTACCGCTTCTCCGTATTTCTTGGAGGGGATACCGGCTACCTGTACATCTTTTATTCCTTCCATCTGATACAGGAACTCTTCTATTTCCCGTGGATAGATATTCTCTCCGCCACGGATAATCATGTCTTTTATCCGTCCTGTGATACGATAATTACCTTCTTCGTCTTTCACTCCCAGATCTCCTGAGTGGAGAAAGCCGTTCCGGTCTATCACTTCGGCGGTTGCTTCGGGGTTTTTGTAATACCCCTTCATGGTGTTATACCCTTTGTTGCACATCTCGCCTTGTACGCCTATGGGACATTCCTCGCCAGTTTCCGGATCGATCACTTTTACTTCCGTAAACTCGAAATCACGGCCCACCGTGTTGCAGCGTACATCAAACGAATCGTCGATGCGGGAGGCTGTCATGCCGGGAGAAGCTTCTGTAAGCCCGTATACACTGGTGACCTTCATAAACATTTTCTCTTCCACACGTTTCATCAGTTCCACCGGACAGAGTGAGCCTGCCATAATGCCGGTGCGCAGACTGGACATATCGAACATATCAAACATGGGATGGTTCAGCTCGGCAATGAACATGGTAGGAACCCCGTACAAGGCCGTGCAGCGTTCCTTGTGGACGGAGGCAAGTACCAGCAGCGGGTCAAAACGTTCCACCATCACCTGCGTGCATCCGTGTGTAAGGCAGTTCATGGTGGCTAATACCACTCCGAAGCAATGGAACAGGGGTACACAGACACATAGTTTGTCATCGGAAGTGAATTTCATGTGCTCACCCGTCAGGAAACCGTTGTTGCTGATGTTGTAATGGGTGAGCATGACTCCTTTGGGGAAACCGGTTGTGCCCGAAGTGTACTGCATGTTCACCGTGTCGTGGCAGTTCACCTTCGCTTTTGCTTCCAGCAGCTCGTCATCGTCTATGTTGCATCCCAGAAGCAGAATTTCGGCGGTGTTGTACATACCCCGGTATTTTTCGGGGCCGATGTAAATCACGTTCTTCATGCAGGGGAAACGTTTGCTCTTCAGATATCCGCGCTGGCTGGTCTTTAGTTCGGGCAGCATGGCGTAGACCATATTTACATAGTCGTCATTGCCACGGTCTCCGTTTACGATACACAGCGTGTGCATGTCCGAGTTCTGGCAGAGGTATTCCAGTTCTGCCTGTTTGTAGTTGGTATTTACTGTTACGGCCACGGCGCCGATTTTGGCGCAAGCGTACAGAAAGGTCAGCCAGTCGGGCACATTACCCGCCCAGATTCCTACATGGGTTCCCCGTTTCACGCCGATGGCGAGCAGTCCTTTGGCCATGTGGTCTACACGCTCGTTAAATTGTTTCCAGGTGAAGCGCAGATTGCGGTCGGAATATACGATATATTCTTTATCGGGAGTGGTGAGGGCCCAATGTTCAAGCCAGTCACCCAAGGTTCTCGTGCTTAATTCCATCATAAATCAAATAGGAGTATAGATAACAGCCAATATTTTGGCGGCTTGTCCTTGATATCCGTGTACGTGGTGCGGAACGATAGAATCATAATAAATACTGTCTCCGGCTTTAATCAGATGGCATTTTTTACCGTGGCATACTTCGACGGCGCCTTCCATGACATAGATAAACTCTTCACCTTCATGCGAGGAGAGTGAGAAGTGGCTTTCCTCCGTCGGTTCCACGTCTACGATGAATGGTTCCATATGCCTGTCCGCTTTTGATTTTGACAGTGAGTGGTAGCGCATATGTGTACGCAGGTCCATTGCATTGTTCGAGAAACTGATAGTATCCTCACTCTCTTGTTTCCGGCAGATTACTGCTCCTTGTTCTTCCTGGTCGTCCAGAAAAGTGCCCAGACGTACCCCTAACGCGCGGGCTATCTTGATGAGGGGAGCCAATGAAGGAAGATCTACATTATTCTCTATTCGTTCTATTTGTTCTTCGGCAAGGCCAGAGCGTACGGCCAGTTCGGCCACACTGATTTCTTTTGTTTCACGTAGTGATTTTATTTTTTCACCAACAATCTTTGTGCTGTCCATGGTTTGTTTTTAATAAGTTTGCAAAGTATAAAGTGCAAATATATAATAAAAAAGAATTGGGCACTCTGTTTTTGTTCTGAATATGTAAAAAAGGCAGGTTAGCGACGAATTGCCGGTCATTTGTCATTAACCGTCGGTAAGTTTCGAATATTTGTGTTTTTTGTTCTATCTTTGTTCTCGAAACTTAATTAAAGACTAAAACTTATGTTCTCAGGGATTGTAGAAGAATATGCGGAGGTGGTGCGTATTGTAAAGGAGCAGGAAAATCTGCACCTCACCTTGAAATGTTCGTTTGTGGACGAACTGAAAATAGACCAGAGTATCTCTCATAACGGTGTGTGCCTGACTGTAGTCAGTTTACAGGATGGAACGTACACGGTTACCGCCATGAAAGAAACGATAGAGCGTTCCAACATCGGCTTGCTGAAAGTGGGAGATAAAGTGAATGTGGAACGCAGCATGATGATGAACGGGCGGCTGGACGGTCATATTGTGCAAGGACATGTGGATCAGACTGCCGAATGTATGGATATAAAGGATGCTGAAGGGAGCTGGTATTTTACTTTCAGATATGCGTTTGACAAGGAAATGGCAAAGCGCGGCTACATCACGGTGGACAAAGGCTCGGTTACGGTGAATGGTGTGAGTCTGACCGTTTGTAACCCTACGGAGGATACTTTTCAGGTTGCCATCATTCCTTATACTTACGAACATACCAATTTCCATACTTTTAAAGTGGGAAGCATTGTGAATATAGAGTTTGATATCATCGGCAAATATTTAAGCCGCATGATGCAGTTCTCCTGATTCTTTTACCGCAGGTTGCACAGATGATTGTTGAAGATGAAAGAAACTTCTTTGTGGAAATCCGGAATTATCCGCATCGGCTTTTGAGCAAAAAAGAATCTGTGCAATCTGTGGTAAAATCGAATATCAGAATTATAAATCTTTCAGCAATATCTTGCTGGTGCTTTTATAATATTCTTCACGGGCATTTGCCAGCGCCTCCCAAGAACTGCTGTATCGCTTTTTGTCTATTTTGAAGGCTTCCGTTCCGGCTATGTCCAGTCTGTTCAGCAGCATAGCCACGTTCATCCGGTTGATATCTACTGACGGCAAATAGCCTATGCTTTCATCGTCACCGTCCATAGCAGTTTCATAAATCATGTGCATGTCCTGTAGTTCATACAGGATTTTCTTGGTGAGCCTTATCGGGATTTTATGTTCGTCGCTGAGTGTCTCGGCGGTATAAGGAGCCTCTTCCGTCTCAAAGCGCTTGCATATCAGAGACATGATGAGGATACACAGAAAGTCGTGATAACGGCGGCTGATATTTGCCGTTTCTTTGCTGAAACTGTAGTTGCGAAGATTCTGTGCCACATAGCAAAGTTCTGCGCCATACAGGCAGATTCCCCATGAAATCTGCGCCCATAACAAGAACATAGGAATGGCGGCGAAGCTACCATAGATTGCATTGTACCTTGATACCCATATCTGACTGCCGATATACAAGTATTGAAAAGCCTGAAAGGCTGTGCCTGCGATGATACCCGGAATGATGGCATACTTCAGTTTCACTTTAGTATTGGGCATAAAGACGAACAGTCCCGTAAACATGGCCCAAGTCAGGATGAAAGGGATCAGGCGTACCAGAAATTTCATCAGGGGTGCCAGTAATACGAAGTCCTCCATGTTTTTCACCATGGTGGACATAAAGATGGTAAGACCGCTGGAAAGTACGATAAGTAGGGGCAGTAAGAGCAGGATGGAGAAATAATCCGTCATTTTGCGATACAGTGTACGGGGCTTCTTCACTTGCCATATATAATTGAAGGTACGTTCTATGTTATAGGTCAGGCTCAGAATGGTCCAGAACAACATCACCAGACCCACTCCGATAAAAATTCCGCTTTTGGCGTGCACCAGATAGGAGTCAATCAGGCCAAGAATGGTTTCGGCAGCCGCACTCTGTCCTTCAAGACCGCTACGGAACTGGGTTTCCAGCAGGTTGGAGAAGCCGAAACCGCGTGCGATGGCGAATAAAATGGCCAGAATGGGAATAATAGAAAGCAGGGTGCTGTATGTCAGTGCGGATGCTTTATTCAAAATACGTCCCTGAGTGAATTCACGAACAGAAAGAGTAGCGATTTTTATTGCATTATAGAGTATTCCTCGGGATTTGCTAACCTCGTCTTCTGTCACCCGCCATATATCATCTTTGAGAAACGATTGCAGACCTTTCAGTTTTTCCTTGTTCATGGTACTCATAAGCTCTTCATTAGGATATATGAAAAAAAAGCAGCCGGCCTGTAAGCCGGGTTCTGTTCTTCGCCTTGCGGCGAAGTGCCTGCCATTTATCTACGCCTGTTGTCACCAACAGGCTCTAGCGGTCTACCCTCCGACGTGGGGCGAGCAACCCTCATAATGTCGGTTTACATGACCTTACAACTCCTAAGACGTACAGCCCGTCATGTCACCATGCGGCTGGTAGGCTCTTACCCCACCTTCTCACCCTTACCCCGTTTCCCGTAGGAATTGTGGCGGTTGTTTTCTTCTACGTTACTCCACCTTTGCAGATAGCTTTCTGTTAGGAAGTAGGATGCTCTGCGTTGCCCGGACTTTCCTCTTTCGCCTTACGGCGTCAGCGGCAGACCGGCCGGCTGCTTTTAAGTGTACAAAGATAGTGATTTTAGGTTAAACGTAGGATAATAAAGCGGAAAAAAGTAAGAAAATAAATGGAAAAACGAAGAAAGAGCGGAACAGCCCATTACTTTTTCTTGGTATATATAATAATGAGAAGAGAATCGGTGATGATCGGTTCGGCACTCCTGCTTATCGTATAGAAACAACGGTAAAAACAGAAATATAAAAGTAAATGAACAGTGCCGGAAAGAGAAGTGGGTGCAGTTTTCGCTTTCCCTCTCCGGACACGGATTTTAGCGGTAGAATTCCAGTTCGTTTCTTAATGAACGCACTTCCTGTTGCAGAAGTTCTATACGTTCCAGCATGTGGTGAATGGCGTCGATTCCTGCAATATTGATGGACAAGTCATAATATAAATGCGTGTAACGCTCCAGTTCCGCTAGTTGGGATGTGGGGAGGTAGCGTTCCTCGTCAATCACCCGGACTTCGATCAGTCCGTCTTCTTCCAGTTCCATAATGAACGACGGGTCCACATGGCAACGGTCGCAAAAATCGTTGATAATAATTAAATCGGTCTGCATAATCCTTCTCTTTTTTTAATTGCTACTATCTTTTAATTGGCGGAACAGCTCTTTCTGATGTTCGGTCAGGTTGCTAGGAATGGTGACATTATAAGTTACTATCAGATCGCCAAATTTGCCTTCTTCCTTGTAAACAGGAAAGCCTTTGCCTTTCAAACGGACTTTGGTTCCGTTCTGGGTTTCAGGTTTTACTTTCAGTTTTACCTTGCCGTTCAGTGTGTCCACGGTTTCTTCACCACCCAGTACGGCGGTGTAGAGGCTAAGCGGAGCATGGATATATAAATCATTTCCCAAACGTTTGAATACAGGATCGTCTGGAATGACAAAGGTGATGTACAGATCGCCTGCAGGACCACCGTTTACCCCCGGTGCACCATGACCACGCAATTTGATAGTCTGTCCGTTGGCTATACCTGCCGGAACAGTGATACGTATGTTCTTTCCGTTTACATTAAGCACTTGTTTGTGTGTTTCGGCGGCTTCACGCAATGAAAGTTGTAATTCAGCATTATAGTCCTGTCCACGGAATCCGGCGCTTCGTCCGCCGTTTGCACCGCCACGATGCCCGAACAGTTCTTCAAAGAAATCAGAGAAACCACCTGCGCTGCCACCGAAATGTGCACCGGTGAATTCTTCTCCTCCATTGCCGGAATACCAGTAACTGCCGTTACCGTCCGTACCGAATCCGCTTCCGGCTCCGCCAAACCCTCCGAATCCACCAGCACCTCCATATTGTTGCTTTTGTTTTTCAAATTCGTCGGCATGTTTCCAGTGTTCCCCGTATTCGTCGTATTTCTTACGTTTTTCCGGGTCACTCAGTACTTCGTTGGCTTCATTTATCTCCTGAAACTTATCTTTGGCTCCAGGATCATTCGGATTCAAGTCAGGATGGTATTTGCGGGCCAGCTTACGGAAAGCCTTCTTGATATCATCTTGGGTGGCGCTTTTGTCCACTCCCAATACTTTGTAATAGTCTATGTAAGCCATATTATATATTTGTTAAATTTCATCTGCTTTAAGAGAAACAAAATACATGCCAATTGGTTGTGTTCTGTTTTTATTTTATTATCTTTGCAGCGAATTTTTAGAAATTATTCTAAAGGAAATGAGGGGATTGGCAATCATATTCAGGTTTTTTATGCTATTAGTCCTGCTGCTTCCTGTGGTTGCTCTGTGTCCTGTGAAGGCGGAAACGACCTCGGAAGGGCCTATCCTTATTGTCACTTCTTATAATCCCGAAACGCGTAGTATTTCTGACAACCTGTCTGCTTTTATGGATGAATACAGACAGCGTGGCGGCAAGTATACTCCGATCATAGAGAGTATGAACTGCAAGAATTTGTCCGAGGCCTATCTGTGGAAATCGCGTATGGCCTCCATCCTTGGTAAGTATAAGGGGAAAAACCGTCCGTCACTGGTTATATTGTTGGGGCAGGAGGCATGGTCGGCTTATATCTCACAAGACACAGAGATAGCTAAAAAGACTCCGTCTATCTGTGGCATGGTCAGTGTCAACGGACTGGTATTGCCCGATGATAGTATCGACACGCGGGTATGGGAACCTGAAAGTAAGAATATTTATACGGATTTCAGTGATTATAATATTGTTGCCGGTTATGTATATGAATATGATGTCGATAAAAACATAAAGCTGATGCGTCGTTTTTATCCTGATATGCGCCGTGTGGCATTTATATCGGATAATACCTATGGCGGGTTGTCTATGCAAGCCTTGGTTAAAAAGGAGATGAAGAAGTACCCCGATTTAGAAACAATTTGGCTGGACGGCCGTACAGAAACCTTTATGGAAGTGAGTGAAAGGATGCGCAGGTTGCCTCAAAATACGTGTGTGTTATTGGGAACATGGCGTGTAGACTGTACGGAGAGTTATGTTATTGGTAATACGACTTATATGCTGCGCGATGCGAATCCCACCCTGCCTGTGTTTACTATTGCATCTGTGGGGCTGGGACATTGGGCATTGGGAGGATATACTCCCGAGTACCATGCGGTAGGAAAGAATATAGGCGCGGTTACTTATGATTTTTTGGATAAAGGGGATAGAGAAGGGGTGGACTTGTTGACTATTCCCGGAAACTATACTTTTGATATAAAGCGTTTGCATGAATTCAAATTGGATTCATTGAATCTTCCTCAGGGAGCGGTGTTGGTGAACAAGACTCCTTCGTTTTATGAGCAGTATAAATATTGGGTCATAGGGGTTGTTTCGGCGTTCATGTTCCTGATAGCCTGTTTCTTGATAGCCATATATTATATTATCCGTATCAACCACTTGAAACATAATCTGGAAGTATCCGGCGAGGAACTGCTGGTAGCCAAGGAGAAAGCGGAGGAATCCAACAGGTTGAAGACGGCTTTTCTGGCCAATATGAGTCACGAAATACGCACTCCCTTGAATGCCATTGTGGGATTTTCCAGCGTGTTGGTCAGTGATGATTCCTCTCCTGCCGAGAAAGAGCAGTATTGTGATATCATTCAGAAGAATTCCGATTTGTTGTTGCACCTCATAAATGATATTCTGGACATCTCGCGCATGGAATCCGGAAGGATAAAATTCGTATGGGAAGAATGTGATGTGGTAGAGTTGTGTCAGACGGCTTTGTCTACAGTGGAGTATGGACGCAAGACCAGTGCTTTGTTTCTGTTTGAAACTCCTGTGCCTTCGCTGGTTGTCAAGACGGATGCCCAGCGTCTGAAGCAGGTGTTGATTAATTTGCTGTCCAATGCCGCAAAATTTACTCCGTCCGGTTCTATCAAACTGACGGTTGCCATAGACAAACAGCATCAGCAGTTGGAATTGTCAGTGTCGGATACTGGTTGCGGTATTCCGCCCGATAAGAGTGAAAAGGTATTTGAACGTTTCGAGAAATTGAATGAATATTCCCAAGGTACGGGGCTGGGATTGGCCATTAGCAGGCTGATAATCGAGAATCTGGGAGGTAAGATATGGGTGGACAAGGATTATACCGAAGGCGCCCGGTTTGTATTCACGCATCCTTTGACTAAAAAAGAATAAAGAATAGAGAAATGAAATATAGAATATGTATCAGTGCCCTGCTGTTGTGGGCAGGTATGCAGTTGTCTGCATCCAATAATCAGGAAGAAGTGGTTATCAAGATTATAGAAACCAGTGATGTGCACGGGAATTTCTTTCCGTATAACTTTATCGAACGGAAAGAATGGAGTGGAAGTCTTGCCCGTGTTCATTCCTTTGTGAAAGAACAGCGTGAGAAATATGGGGATAATTGCCTGTTGATGGATAATGGGGATATCCTGCAAGGTCAGCCTACAGCTTACTATTATAATTTTATGGATACCGTGTCTACTCATGTTGCGGCGGATATGATGAATTATATGGGATATGTGGTAGGTAATATGGGTAACCATGATGTAGAGACTGGGCATGCGGTGTACGACCGTTGGATAAAACAGTGCGATTTTCCGGTACTGGGGGCTAATATAATAGACAATGCCACTGGAAAACCTTATCTGAAACCCTACGAGGTGTTGGAGCGCGACGGAGTGAGGATAGCGGTTCTGGGTATGATTACTCCGGCCATTCCTTCATGGTTGCCGGAGAAATTATGGAGTGGTCTGCATTTTGAGGAAATGGAGCCCTGCGCACGCAAATGGGTGAAGATTATAAAGGAAAAAGAGAATCCTGATGTCATTGTGGGATTGTTTCATGCCGGAAAGTCGGGCAACGTGTTGGGACAGGTGGTGGAAGATGCCTCTATGGATGTAGCCAAACGGGTTTCGGGCTTTGATGTGGTGCTGATGGGGCACGACCATACTAGGGAATGTGTAAAGGTGCAGAATGTGGCAGGAGACAGTGTGCTGGTCATTGACCCGGCAAACAATGCCAATGTAGTTTCGGATGTGACCCTGACCGTAACAAAGAAAGATGGGAAAGTAGTGGAGAAGTCGGTGGAAGGTAGATTGGCGGATATGAACAAGTATCCTGTCAGCCGGGAGTTTATGGATAAGTTTGCCCCTCAATACAAGGCTGTAAATGACTTTGTATCCCGTAAAATCGGTACAATTTCACGTACCATCACAGCGAAGGATGCTTATTTCGGTTCTTCTCCTTTCATAGACCTGATTCATCAGTTGCAATTGGAAATTTCGGGTGCTGAAGTGTCTTTCTGTGCTCCGTTGTCCTTCCGGGCAGAGATTAAAGAAGGAGACATCTATGTGAGTGATATGTTCAATTTGTACAAGTACGAGAACATGCTGTATGTGATGGAACTTTCGGGCAAGGAAATTAAAGGTTTCCTGGAAATGGCATACGCCATCTGGACTAATCAGATGAAGAGTTCCGAGGACCACCTGATGCTTTTCAAGGAGCCGGTGGAGAAGGGGAAGCGTGCTAATTTCAAGAATTTCAGCTTTAACTTTGACTCTGCCGCAGGCATTAATTATACGGTGGACGTGACCAAGCCGGCAGGAGAGAAAATCACGATTCAGAGCATGTCGGACGGGACTCCTTTCAGTATGGATAAGGTTTATAAAGTGGCTTTGAATTCTTACCGTGGGAACGGTGGCGGAGATTTACTGACTCTTGGAGCTGGAATTTCCAAGGAAGATTTGGCAAAACGTATTATTTTTGCAACCGATAAGGATTTGCGTTATTATCTGATGCAATATATTGAGCAGGAAAAAGTGCTGCATCCTCATGCTATGCACCAGTGGAAGTTTATTCCGGAGGAATGGACTGTGCCTGCCGCGAAAAAAGACTATCAATTGTTGTTTGGCGAGGAAAAGAAATAAATAGTTGAGCAAGAGAAGGTACATAGTAGCCCCGTTATTACTGCTGGCGCTGTTTTTAACGTATCAGGTAAGCATCACTTTGTTTACCCACGTTCATATTGTGAACGGGGTGATGATTGTGCACTCTCATCCTTCGTCCGAAAAACACCATACGCATACCACAGGACAGGTAATCTCAATTGCTCATCTGAGCACTATCCAGACTCTGGAGCCCGGGGGGCAGACAGAGATGACTGTATTCCGTCCTGTGTTGTATGTTTTGGAATACAAGACAAATACTTTCCGCGCGAAAGCGCTTTGTGCGCAATGTATCCATTTGCGCGCTCCTCCTTTTTATTGCTGAAACATAAGGTATATCTGTTGACGGGATACATTCGGATAATCCGTTCAACAGATGCGGATGTGCTTTTGCCGTAGAGCTGCACACATTCTTTAATTGAATAAACCGAAACATTTTAGTAATAGAAAAAATAGATGAAACAATATATTCTGTTACTCGTGCTCATGGTGATGGGTGCGGGTATCCATGCGTATGCAGAAGATGTAAATCCTGTGAAGGAAGGAAATGTGATTTCAGGTCATGTAGTGGAAAAAGGCACGGAGAACAGCCTTCCGTATGCTACCATATTGATTGTGGAAACCGGGGAAGGTACGGTGAGTAACGAGGACGGGGAGTTCCGTTTCAAGAAGGTTCCGGCAGGAAAGTACACATTGAGGGTTCAGCTACTGGGCTATGAGACACAGGAAAAGAAAGTGACCGTCAGTAACGACTTCACGGTAGATGTTCATTTTTTGATGAGTGACGAAAGTATTATGACGGACGAGGTAGTCGTATCGGCCAATCGCAATGAGACAAGTCGCAAGGTGGCTCCGGTGGTAGTCAATGTGATGAATGCCAAGCTGTTCGAATCGGTGAATTCTACCGATTTGGCTAAATCCTTGAATTACCAGTCGGGGTTGCGTGTGGAGAACAACTGCCAGAACTGCGGCTTCCCTCAAGTGCGTATCAATGGGCTGGAAGGACCTTATTCTCAGATTCTTATCAATAGTCGTCCGGTAGTCAGTGCTCTGTCCGGTGTGTATGGCTTGGAGCAGATTCCGGTGAATATGATAGAGCGTATAGAGGTTGTCCGCGGAGGAGGGTCGGCCTTGTTTGGTGCTAATGCAGTGGGCGGAACCATCAATATCATCACGAAAGACCCCATCAACAATTCATTTCAGGTTTCTTCAACAATGTCCAATATGAACGGCAAGGTGTGGGAACAGTATATGGGAGCCAATGCCTCTTTGGTGTCAAAAGACAATACGTATGGCATCGCTTTGTATCAGTCTTATCGGAACCGTAATCCGTATGATGCGGACGGGGACGGTTTCTCGGAGTTGGGAAAGCTGAATATGAATACGTTCGGGCTGCGCACCTATTACCGTCCTACGCAGTTCAGCCGTATCAGTCTGGAATATCATACCACGAATGAGTTCCGCCGCGGAGGGAATAAATTTGATTTGCAGCCGCACGAAACGGATATCACCGAACAGACCAAGCACGTTATCAATAGTGGCGGATTGAGTTATGATCTGTTTTGGAAAGAATACAAGCATAAGCTTTCTTTCTATTCTTCCATCCAGCATACCGACCGTAACAGTTATTATGGTGCGCAACAGGATGCGAATGCATACGGAAAGACGAAAGATCTGACTTGGGTGGCAGGCGGCATGTATGTGGGTAATTTTGAGAAAGTTTTATTCTCTCCTGCTACTTTTACCGCCGGGCTGGAGTATCAGAACAACTCCCTGCACGATGTTATGACCGGTTATCACCGTGATATGAAACAGGATGTACGCATTGCCAGCGCTTTTGTGCAGAACGAATGGAAAATGAATCAGTTTGTATTCTTGGCCGGGTTCCGTCTGGATGACCATAACCTGATTGACAACCCCATCTTCAGCCCCCGTCTGAACCTGCTCTACAAACCCAGTGACAAACTACAGGCGCGCATCACCTGGTCCACCGGTTTCCGTGCGCCGCAGGCTTATGATGAAGACTTGCACGTTACGGCAGTAGGAGGTGAGGGCGTGCTTATCAAGTTGGCGGAAGGGCTGAAGCCTGAGCATTCTAACAGCATCAGCGGCTCCATTGACTGGACGGCGAATATCGGTCATTTCCAGACCAATTTGTTATTGGAAGGGTTCTATACCGGATTGGATGACGTATTTGTACTGGAGGATATGGGCCATGACGAGAATGGTAACAAGGTGAAGGAGCGTCGTAACGGTAACGGGGCACGTGTGTATGGCGTGAATCTGGACGGAAAGATTGCACATGGACGTGATGCGGCTTTACAGGTGGGCTTCACGGTGCAGCGCAGCGAATATACTGAGCTGGAGGCATGGAGTGAGAATCCTGAGGTAGCGCCGGTGAAGCGGATGCCCCGTACTCCTGACTATTACGGTTATTTCACATTGACATCTGCTCCGTTCAAGAATTTCGACTGCTCCTTGTCCGGTGTGTACACAGGCCGGATGCATGTGCCACATTTCGCACCGACAGAATTGCCCGAGGAATATATAGGACAATATATCGCTAAAGATGAAATGGTGCATACTCCTGATTTCTTTGATTTGAATGTGAAACTGAATTATACGTTTGTATTGAATGACCATATCAAGTTGCAATTGAACGGTGGAGTGCAGAATATCTTTAATGCTTTCCAAAAGGATTTGGACAAAGGTGGTTATCGTGACTCGGGTTATTTCTATGGGCCTACACAGCCTAGAACGTATTTTGTGGGGATCAAGATTACGAATTGAATAATCTGCTGATTTGTCAATGTGCTAATATGTCAATGGGTTACGCTTTGTTCCACATGGCACATTAGCACATTGTCACATTGACAAATTAGCAGATTGATTTATTACCAACTACTGACAAGTGACTATACTTTTCTGTAATCCGGAATCCCGGATCGGGATAATTATATAAGGGGAAGCGGTGTTCTGTTTCTCCTTCCATATATTTCCACAGACTGGCATATTCTTCTTTCTTCTCGCCCATTTCCTGCAATTGCAGCATATATTGCCAGATAGACTTGTTTTCCTTGATGTATATTTTTTCCATCTGATGAATAATCGGACTATGCTGGCGGGTTGGGTCATGGTCAAATTCCAGTATCCGTTTTCCCTCTTTTGTCATACCGATAGTTACGAAAGTCATGCTCTTGCCTATACCCGGCAGGTTCAGTACGCTGCGGTCTGTTGCTACGAAAGGAATCTGATGGAAGGTGCAGAAACGCTGTACGGCTGCCGCACGGTCTTTACTGTTTCTCAACAGGTTCAAAAACTCCTTTTCTTGCTCTGCGGAGAGTTTTCCCCATACCTTTTCCTCTTCTTTCTCCTGCAAGGAGCGGCTGTTAGGTGCAAATACGGCATAATTCTCCTCAAATCCTTTTACCGAGAAGGTGTAATAGCATAGTACACCCAGCCCATTCAATACTTTGCGCAGCTTGGCGGTGTGTCCGCGACGGGAAGCCGCCACATTATATACTAACTGGTTGGTGATAGTCCACCCGGCTGCCAGTATCTTGCGGATAGCTTCACGCGCTTCGGGTGTTACTTCCAGCGGAGTCTGGAAATGCGTTTGAATCAGAAATTGGCTGACTCCTACGGCAGATGCCTTTTCTTTGAACTCGCGTAAGATTTCCAATAGCTCGTCATTGATTCGCATGGGCAGATATACCGGGAGCCGGCTGCCCAAGCGTACTCGTTGCAGTTCCGCATATTTCTCTCCTTCGGCGCGTTGCAGGTTTGCGTTCCGTTTGCGGACAGCCATTTTGTAGACGGCTTCCAGTATATTGCGCAAGGTCTTGTTCTGGCTCATCAATGCATCGCCTCCCGTAATCAGGATATCCCTGAGCT
Organism: Phocaeicola sp. GP0067; assembly: GCF_031119655.1. Classification (NCBI taxonomy): domain Bacteria; kingdom Pseudomonadati; phylum Bacteroidota; class Bacteroidia; order Bacteroidales; family Bacteroidaceae; genus Phocaeicola; species Phocaeicola sp. GP0067. The sequence goes on along the minus strand of NZ_JAVHZY010000012.1, from coordinate 104,400 downwards.
GAGTGTCGTTCTCGAAATATTCCATCAGTTTTCTCAACCTCTTGTCCCAGCTCTCTTTCGGCTTCAATTCCTCGAAGTTGAAGTTCAGACGTTCACTTTGAAAGTCGTACATGCGCTGGCAGGATGCACATAGGCCGCCGCAGGCACGTCCCATCGAGTCGGGGATAAGAATGGCCACATCGGGATAACGGCGGTGAATGTTGTGTCCGTCCGGCAGCAGCCATCCGGCAGCGTTGGGCTTTCCGTCCTCTACTGCATCTTCTTTTTCCCATGCGTGGATGTTACCGTAAGTTTCTACCAATTGGGAAGAGTACAAGATATAGCTGCGTATGGCTTCGTCATCATATCCTTTTCCGGTAGGATTCAATAATGACAAATAATAAGGGGTGATGAAGACAGGCATTCCTTTCTTGCGTGCTTTGTGATAAAGCTGCAAGGTTTCTTCGGACAGGGAGTTGCCTAGCATCCGGTTCAGTTCGGTAGGGCTTTTTACGGCCATTGCCAGATGAAAACGGGCTTCGTTCCACCATTGACAGACCAGCCGGCGTTTGTCCTCTTCCGTGCTTCCTTCAGGAAAAAGGTAGCGGCTGGAGGGTGCGTGTCTGTTTTCTATTTTCTGGATAAGAAGGGAGATGATACGTTCTTTGTTTTGTCGGCGGATAGCCCGGACATCCTCATTCAGTCCGCTGGGCCAGCGTTTCATCCACTGTTGCACTTGTTTTTCATCAGGTAGCTCCTCTTCTTCGTGATAAAGCCGGTCGAACTGGTGATACAGGTCAATCCATAAATCAACGGAAATCTCTTCATTGATGATACGATTCGTTAAAAACTTCCAAAGCAGTGAGATGGTTTCTATTTTAATCTCCTGTTCTGTAGAGGCTTCGTAAATGGTTTTTCCATCGTTATCTATCAGTCTTTTAATTTGCCTTGCGGCAGTAGGATTGTAAATAGGACCGGATAATAGATAATCGTTCAGCTTATTCTTGAAAGCTGTTTCATCCTGACTTTCTGAAGCCAATGAAGTGAGTTGGGTTAATCGGGTTTCGAATAGTGTTTTAATGCCATGGGTGGATAACATCTTATTCTTTTGTTTCATAAGCAAACGGTTGTTAAGAAAGTGAATACTATAAATAACATATTTCTCGTAGAAAAGTTATCAAACTGTTAACTTCATGCTGCTAAGATAGTAAAAAAGCTTCTTTTATGCAAATTCATTAACAAAAAGACTCTTTTTATAAATAGCATTATTTTATAGAGTACATTTGCTTTGTGCTTTCGTCTTTTTTTAAAGCCCGGAGCTTTTATCGGGAAACGAAGAAATTCGTAGTTTTGTAGAGCTTTGCTTGTTTGCAGGTCAATCAAGCTGAAGAGAAACCTCATTTTAATAAATGGAAAAACAACATAGAAGTAAATAAATGGAACTGAAACAACTTTTTACCTTTGCAGCAGCCTGTTCGCTGGCACTTTCGGTATCGGCGCAAGATAGAGTACACTATACAGGCACGGAGCTGTCTAACCCTACCTGTCATGACGGGCAATTGTCACCCGTGGTAGGGGTACACAATATTCAGGTGATGCGTGCCAACCGGGAACATCCTGCACCCGATAACGGCAATGGATGGACATACAATCATCAGTCCATGTTGGCTTATTGGAACGGACAATTCTATATGCATTATCTTTCCGATCCTTCGGACGAGCATATTCCTCCCTCACAAACTTTCCTGATGACCTCGAAAGACGGTTATCACTGGACAAACCCGGTGACCCTTTTCCCTATCTACCGGGTTCCCGATGGCTATACCAAGCCCGGACGCACAGACAAGGCGAAAGATCTGGATGCCATCATGCATCAGCGTGTAGGCTTTTATGTGTCAAAGAGCGGCCGACTGATAGCCATGGGAAACTATGGCGTGGCGCTGGACAAGAAAGATGACCCGAATGACGGGAACGGAATAGGCCGTGTGGTTCGCGAAATTAAAAAGGACGGTTCCTTCGGCCCCATTTATTTCATTTATTATAACCATGCGTTCAATGAAAAGAATACCTCTTATCCTTATTTTAAACGGAGTAAAGACAAGGAGTTTGTAAAAGCCTGTCAGGAGATTCTGGATAATCCCCGCTACCGTATGCAGTGGGTGGAGGAAGCCGACCGCAATGACCCGTTGATTCCTTTACACAAGGAATACAAAGCGTATTGTGACTATACCTTGCCCGACGGCCGTTTGGTAAGCCTGTGGAAACATGCCCTGACTTCCATCAGCGAGGATGGCGGGAACACATGGGCGCAACCGGTGGAACGTGCGAAAGGCTTTGTAAACAGTAATGCGAAGATCTGGGGGCAGCGTTTGAGTGACGGTACATACGCCACGGTGTATAATCCTTCCGAGTTTCGCTGGCCGCTGGCTATCTCGCTCAGTAAGGACGGGCTGGAATATACGACCTTGAATCTGGTGCACGGCGAGATTACACCGATGCGTTACGGAGGTAATTATAAATCATTCGGTCCTCAGTATGTACGGGGTATTCAGGAAGGTAACGGGACTCCTCCCGATGGTGATTTATGGGTGACTTACAGTATGAATAAAGAGGATATGTGGGTGTCTCATATTCCTGTGCCCGTCCGCGCACACGCCAGCGAGCATGCTGACGACGATTTTGCCGGCTACAAAGATTTGAGCGAACTGACCGACTGGAATTTGTATTCCTTGCAGTGGGCTCCCGTATCACTGGATGGAAAATGGCTGGTGCTGCAAGACAAGGACTTATTCGATTATGCCCGTGTGGAGCGTAAGATACCTGCTACAAAAGAACTGAAAGTATCTTTCGAACTGATGGCGGAACAGAACGATAAAGGACTTTTGCAGATAGAATTTCTGGATGAAAACGGCATTGCCTGTTCCCGTCTGGAATTGACTCCCGATGGACTTTTCCGTGCCAAAGGAGGTGCGCGGTTTGGTAATTTGTTGAAGTATGAACCGGGCAAGACGTATAAGGTAGAAGTGGAGCTTTCTGTTGCCAACCGCATGGTAATTGTCTATGTGGATGGAAAGAAAGTGGGGCAACGTATGTTCTTTGCACCCGTTCCGGCCATCGAGAGAGTGATGTTCCGCACCGGAGCGCAACGGACTTATCCTACGGTGGATACCCCGGCAGACTGGTATGGCATTCTGCCGAATGCGGGTGAGCAGGAACCTTTGTGCACCTATCGTATAGCTCATTTCAAGACGGCTTCTGCTGATAAGGATGCCGGTGCAGCCTTCTTGAAATATAAGGATTTCAAGCCCTATGTGGATTATTTCAACAGCATGGAGGATGAGAATATAGCCCAGGCTATTCCCAATGCCCGTGCATCTCAATGGATGGAAGAAAACATTCCTCTTTTCGAGTGCTCTCAAAAGAACTTTGAGGAAATGTATTATTATCGTTGGTGGACGCTGCGCAAGCACATCAAGGAAACTCCGGTGGGCTATGGCATGACCGAATTTCTGGTAAACCGTTCGTATGCCGATAAATACAATCTGATAGCTTGTGCCATCGGTCATCATATTTATGAGAGCCGCTGGTTGCGTAATCCGGAATACTTGAATCAGATTATCCATACTTGGTATCGGGGTAACGAAGGAGGCCCGATGGCTAAAATGACCAAGTTCAGCTCGTGGAATGCGGATGCGGTACTGGGACGTTACATGGTCGATGGAAACAAGGAGTTTTTGTTGGATATGGTAAAGGATTTGGAAGCGGAATATGCCCGTTGGGAAAAGACAAACCGCCTGCCCAATGGACTTTATTGGCAGGGAGATGTGCAGGATGGTATGGAAGAATCCATCAGCGGAGGCCGTCGTAAGCAATATGCCCGTCCCACTATCAACAGTTATATGTATGGCAATGCCAAAGCACTCTCTCTTATCGGCATCATGACAGGAGATGAGGGCATGGCCATGAAATATGGATTGAAAGCCGATTCCATTAAAACATTGGTACAGGATAAGTTGTGGAACACAGACCATCATTTCTTTGAAACGATGCGTGGAGATGCGTCCGCCGAGGTACGCGAGGCTATCGGCTATATCCCTTGGTATTTCAATTTGCCGGATGCTTCTTCCAAATACACTGTGGCATGGAAGGAAGTGATGGACGAGAAAGGTTTTTCCGCACCTTACGGACTTACCACTGCCGAGCGCCGTCATCCTGAGTTCCGCACGCATGGCGTAGGTAAGTGTGAATGGGATGGGGCTATCTGGCCGTTTGCATCTGCACAGACTTTGACCGCAATGGCCAATTTCATGAATAATTATCCTCAGACTGTATTGACAGATAGCGTGTATTTCCATCAAATGGAACGCTATGTGGAGTCGCAGCATCACCGTGGCCGCCCCTACATAGGCGAGTATCTGGATGAGGTGACCGGTTATTGGTTGAAAGGAGATCAGGAACGCAGCCGTTATTACAATCATTCTACTTTTAATGATTTGATGATTACCGGTTTGATAGGACTCCGTCCGCGCATGGATAACACAGTGGAGGTGAATCCGTTGATTCCCGAAGGAAAATGGGATTATTTCTGTTTGGATAATGTGTTGTACCATGGCCGTAACCTCACTATTTTGTGGGATAAGGACGGCAGCCGTTACCAGCGTGGAAAAGGTCTGCATATCTATGTGGATGGAAAGGAAGTGGGACACGCCGATACATTGACCCGTGTCCTTTGTGAGAATGTGCTATAGATTTGAATAAAGGGGATGTCTTAAGATAATAAACAGACTGTTGAAAGAAAAATGAATTACAGAAAATTCTTAATAGCCGCTTTGTTAGTTATGTCTTTCGCCGTGCAGGCGAAGGACATAACTGTTACCCGTCTGACGTGTGAGATGCGCGAAGGAAGAGTGACCACCTCTGATGCCCCTCGTTTGGGATGGCAGATGAGTTCGCCGGAAAATGGCACGCGGCAGACCGCTTATGAGATAGAGATTCGGGATGTATGGGCAGGAAAAGTAGTCTGGAACAGCGGTAAAGTAAAATCCGCTCAAAGCCAGTTGGTTTCCTGTGCGGATGCGGTCTTGGAGAAGGACAGGCATTATACTTGGCGTGTCCGTGTCTGGGATGAGGCTGATACGCCTTCGGCATGGAGTGCCCCCTCTGATTTCAGTATCCTGACTTCCGAAGCGGCTTTCGCCGGCAGTGAATGGATTGGGGCCATTACCCGTAAAGACGCTCATTTACCCGAAGGTCGGAAATATCATGGCAGTGAACTGAAAAAGCCTGAGGCAAAGGCCGCTTGGGCTGCTGTGGATACTTTGGCAAAGAAAAGTATTTATCTGCGCCGCGAGTTCCATGTGGCAAAGAAAGTGAAAGACGCCACGGCGTATGTATGTGGCTTGGGCTTTTATGAATTTTCGCTGAATGGAGAAAAAGTGGGAGACAGCGAATTTGCCCCTCTTTGGAGCGATTATGACAAAAGTGTCTATTATAATACTTATGATGTCACCTCGCAAGTGAAGAAAGGAGGTAACGCCATCGGAGTCCTGCTGGGAAATGGATTTTACAATGTGCAAGGCGGCCGCTATCGTAAATTGCAAATCAGTTTCGGCGCCCCCACGCTTCGTTTCCGAATGGTGGTGAATTATGAAGACGGAACCAGTGAAACGATTGTTTCCGGAAAGGACTGGAAGTACGATTTCAGTCCCGTACTGTTCAATTGCATCTATGGCGGAGAAGATTATGACGCCCGCCGTGAGCAGAAAGGCTGGAACATGTTCGGTTTTAAAGAGCAGGATTGGCATCCTGTCGTGATTCAGGAAGCCCCCAAAGGGGTGCTTCGTCCGCAGATAGCGCAACCGGTAAAGATCATGGAGCGTTATGATATCCGGAAAGTGACCAAGCTCACCGCTGAACAGATAACAGCCGCCTGCAAGTCAACCAAACGGACGGTGGACCCGTCTGCCTTTGTGCTGGATATGGGACAGAACCTGGCCGGTTTCCCCGAAATTACCGTCCGTGGAAAGAAAGGGCAGAAAATAACCTTGCTTGTATCCGAATCCCTGACGGACGAGGGAGCTTGCAATCAGCGTCAGACCGGCAGACAACATTATTATGAGTATACCCTGAAAGGGGAGGGAGTGGAGACTTGGCATCCTCGTTTTTCTTACTATGGCTTTCGGTATATTCAGGTGGAAGGCGCTGTGCTGAAAGGGCAGAAGAATCCCCACCGTCTTCCGGTGATCCAGAAGATACAGTCGTGCTTTGTTTATAACTCGGCTCCTAAGGTATCCACATTCCAATGTTCCAATCGTATATTCAATGAGGCCCATCGGCTGATAGAGAAAGCGGTGCGAAGCAATATGCAGTCCGTGTTTACGGATTGTCCGCACCGGGAGAAACTGGGCTGGCTGGAACAGGATCATTTATGCGGTCCCGGTTTACTGTACAATTATGATTTGACGGGCTTTCTTCCTCAGACTCTTCAGAACATAGCCGATGCACAGCATGCCAATGGCGCGGTTCCTACCACTGCTCCGGAATATGTGGTGTTCGAGGGTCCCGGTATGGATGCTTTTGCCGAATCTCCCGAATGGGGATGTACCTTTGTGGTATTGCCTTTCATGTATTATGAGACGTATGGGGATGATTCATTGATTAGAAAATACTATAACGGAATGCGCCGTTACATTGATTATATGACTACCCGTGCCAATGATGGAATCGTTTCTTTCGGACTGGGTGATTGGTATGATTATGGAGATTTCCGGGCCGGATTTTCTCGTAATACGCCTGTTCCTTTAGTAGCTACCGCCCATTATTATATGGTTGTTCGCTATTTGGTGGAGGCGGCACGTATGCTGGATAATAGGTATGATGTAGCATATTACACTCATTTGGGTGAAGAAATTAATAAAGCATTCCATCGGGAGTTTTATCATAAGGATACTCGTCAGTATGGTACGGGAAGTCAGTGTAGTAATGCCCTGCCGTTGTTTCTCGGAATGGTTCCTGCCGAAGATAAACAGGCGGTACTTGATAACTTGGTAGCGGATATAAAACGTCATGGTAATCGGCTGACTACTGGTGATGTGGGAAATCGTTATTTGTTCCAGACGCTAGCCCGTAACGGACTGAATGAGCTGATGTACACCATGCATAACCATGAAGAGGCCCCGGGGTATGGTTTCCAACTGAAATTTGGAGCTACCACGCTGACCGAGCAATGGGATCCGCGACAAGGTTCTTCGTGGAATCACTTTATGATGGGGCAGATTGACGAATGGTTCTTCAACTCGCTGGCGGGTATCCGCACCGTTGAAGGAAAACCGGGAATGAAGGAAATAGAAATACGTCCCCGTCCGGTAGGCGATTTGACATACGTCCGTGCCTCTACCCAAACCTTGTACGGAAAAGTTGCGGTAGACTGGATCCGCGAGAATGGAGTCTTTACATTGAAAGTAACGATACCTGTAGGGTGTACGGCACGCGTATTCCTTCCCGATGAGAAAGAGCCGAAGATAGTGGAAAGCGGAACTTATTCTTTTAAGAAATAAACGCAGCTTTCATAGGAAAAGCCCCCTGGGGTGTTTGGTAAAACTAAAATCAACTAATGAACGATATGAATAAACGTACCTTTTTAAGTCTGTTGCTATGTGTTTGCAGTTTGTCTTTTCTGCATGCCGAGCGTGTGGATATGCAGCAAGCCGGTGCCGATATACAAGGCCGGAAATTAAACACGGCATTGATTAATTCCACCATCGACCGCCTGAACGCCAATGGTGGCGGAACACTCTTTTTCCCCGCAGGAACTTATCTCACCGGTTCCATCCACATGAAAAGTAATATTACATTAGAATTGGAAGCAGGAGCCACCTTGAAATTCTCGGAGAACTTTGACGACTTCCTCCCTTATGTGGAAGTGCGTCACGAGGGAATCATGATGAAAAGTTTCCAACCGTTGATTTACGCCGTGGATGCAGAAAATATTACCATCAAGGGAGAAGGAACTCTGGATGGACAGGGTAAGGCATGGTGGACTGAATTTTTCCGTGTACTGGTAGACCTTAGAGATAACGGCAAGAGAAACATCAACAAGTACCAGCCCATGTTCGAGAAGGAAAACGACTTGAAAGCCCTTTACGCTGAAACCAATGAAGACTGGCATGGCACACTGGACCGTCGCTTTTTCCGTCCTCCTTTCATACATCCCATCCGTTGTAAGAATGTACGGGTAGAGGGCGTGAAGATTATCAACTCTCCCTTCTGGACTGTAAATCCTGAATTTTGCGACAATGTGACCATTAAAGGCATTACCATCCACAATGTGCCTTCCCCCAACACGGACGGCATCAACCCCGAGTCTTGTAAGAATGTACACATCAGCGACTGCCACATTTCGGTAGGCGATGACTGCATCACCATCAAATCCGGACGTGACTTGCAAGCGCGTAAACTGGGTGTCCCTTGCGAGAATATCACGATTACCAATTGCACCATGTTGAGCGGACACGGTGGTGTGGTTATCGGCAGCGAGATGAGCGGAGGAGTGAAGAAAGTAACCATCAGCAATTGTATCTTTGACGGAACCGACCGGGGGATTCGTCTGAAATCCACCCGTGGCCGCGGAGGCATTGTAGAAGATATCCGGGTAAGCAATATTGTGATGCGTAACATCAAGAAAGAGGCTATCGTCCTCAATCTGAAATATAGCAAGATGCCTGCCGAACCGAAGAGTGACCGTACTCCGGAATTTCGCAATATCTATGTGTCGGATGTGACGGTCCGTGATGTGAATACCCCCATTATGGTGGTAGGCCTGCCCGAAGCGCCTATTACCGGTATTGTGATGCGTGATGTGTATATTCAGAATGCCAAGCAACGCTGTGTTTTTGAAGACTGCAAGGACTTGGTGCTGGATGATGTGTATGTGGATGGTAAAGAAATAAAATAGACTTCCCGATGAAGAAACAACTATTATGGTGCATGGCGGCACTCTCTTTTTCCGCTGCATCTGCACAAACTTATGAAACCCGGTTCGCACGTCCGTTATCCGATGTGTTGAATGACGTTGCCGCCCGTTTCCAGGTCCGCTTGAAATATGACGTGGATACGGTGGGGCGTATGCTTCCGTATGCCGATTTCCGTATCCGGCCTTATTCATTGGAGGAAACGCTGACCAATGTGCTTTCCCCCTTCGATTATAAATTCGTAAAGCAAAGTGACAAGGTATATAAGTTGAAACCTTACGAATACGCCCGCCGCACGGATGCCGACGGAGAAAAAATGCTGGCATACCTTAGTGGTTTATATAGTGATAAAAGTCAATGGGAACAGCGCAGGGAGATTCTCCGCAAAGAGGTGCGCCAACGTCTGGGACTGGATGATATGCTGAGGAAAACAGTGAAGGATGCAAAGCCTGTTCTTTCCAAAATACGCAAATTTGATGGCTATACCGTGCAGAACTTTGCATTGGAAACCTTGCCGGGGCTTTATGTCTGCGGTTCAGTCTATGCCCCCCGCACCAAAGGCAAACATGCACTGATTATCTGCCCCAATGGTCATTTTGGACAGGGACGCTACCGCAAAGACCAGCAGCAGCGCATGGCGACACTGGCACGTATGGGGGCTGTCTGCGTGGATTATGACCTGTATGGTTGGGGTGAATCCGCCTTGCAGGTAGGTGCGGAAGCGCACCATACCAGTGATGCGCACACCATTCAGGCCATGAACGGATTGTTGATACTGGATGATATGCTGGCAAATCGTAAAGATATAGATCCTGCACGCATCGGCGTGAACGGTGGTTCCGGCGGAGGAACGCAGACGGTGTTGCTTACCGTCCTGGACGACCGTTTTACAGCTGCTGCTCCTGTGGTCAGTCTGGCTTCTCACTTTGATGGCGGTTGCCCGTGTGAAAGTGGCAAGCCCATCCAGCTGGCAGGTGGAGGAACTTGCAATGCGGAACTGGCCGCCCTGTTTGCTCCGCGTCCCATGCTGGTGGTTTCCGACGGAGGAGACTGGACAGCCACGGTTCCTCGTTTGGAATATCCTTACTTGCAACGCATCTACGGTTTTTACGGTGCGACGGACAAGGTGAGCAATGTACATTTGCCGCAAGAACGCCATGATTTCGGTCCGAACAAGCGCAATGCGGTTTATGATTTCTTTATAGACGTGTTCGGCCTTGACCGGAGTATGCTGGATGAAAGTAAAGTAACCATTGAATCGGAAGACGCATTGAAGAGCTTTGGTGAGAAAGGTGAGAAACTGCCTGCCGGAGCCTTGAGATATAAAGAATGATTTTGTCGTTTATTTATTAGGTTAAGAGTTAGTATGGAATCTCCCTCTTGCATAGCCTGTGAAGGTGAGCAAGGGGGAACTTTTTTTAGATATGGGGGATTAATACTTTTTGTCGGGTATATCAGGCCTTGTCATGCGGACTGTTAAGTCTTTTTGTGCGGACTGTTACTATAGTCTTCGGCAGTGGACCGTACAGTCTGCTACAGTGGACTGTACGGTCTGCCGCAGTGAAACATACGGACTGCTGTCGCAGTCTGTAAAAGGTGACCGTAAGAAATGCTTTAATGGTACTGAAAAAAAGACTTAATGGAGCTGAAGTGATGAATTAACTTCGCATTTACGTTATAATCAGCTTTAGTTTCCCATCCTTGTGGCGCTTTCGGTCGTTTTCTTGTTTATAGTTGCGGAGTCAGATCGGTCTCTACGTCGGATTTCGGCTGAGTATAATGGAAAAAACGGAGATTATAACAAGATAATGCGTTTCTGTAATATGGCAGCAATCTGTTGTCTCAGTTGCGGGGCGCTGATGGGCTTGGCCATATAGCCGTCGAAGCCGTTTTCCATGGCCCGTTGTTCATCACTGGCATAGGCGAAAGCGGTAACAGCAATGATAGGCACATCCAAGGATAGTTTTCGTATTTCCCGGGTGGCCTCATAGCCATCCATCACCGGCATATTGATATCCATCAGAATTATCTGAGGGGTATGGAGCTTATACAAATTGACCGCCTCTTTTCCATCCCAGGCATGTACCAGGTTATATTCTCGTTTCAAGATAGATTGAAACAGCCGGTAATTGCTCTCATTGTCTTCGGCGATCAGAATGGTCAGCTTGTCTTTTTGCACGGAAATGAGTTGATGCTCTTCCTCTCTCTTGTTCTCTGCAGCGGCAGGCTGGTAGGGAATGGTGAACCAGAAAGTGGATCCTTTTCCTTCCTCGGACTCAACACCGATGCGTCCTCCCATGTGCTCTACAATTGTCTGGCAAATGGATAGCCCCAGTCCTGTACCCTGTACAAAAGAGTTCAGTTTGACGAAACGTCCGAATATGGAGTTCACTTTGTCGGCTGGAATGCCGCAACCGGTATCTTTAACATAGAAATAAAGTTCTTTGTCGCATAGTTTGTAGCCGAAGGTGATGCTTCCTTGTGAGGTAAATTTGCTGGCGTTGTTCAGTAAATTGTTCAGTACCTGCATCAGACGGTTCTTTTCCGTTCTTATGAGGCAGGAGGGAAGTCCTTTCTGTACAATCAGTTGAATGCCGTTGCTCTCTGTCCGATAACGGGTGACACTTTCTATCTCGGAAATAATATCATTCAGTTCTATGTTGCAATAGCTGAACTCTAATGTACCGGCCTCTATTTTCGATAAGTCCAGTATGTCGCTGATTAATTGCAGCAGCAACGTGTTGTTACTTTCAATGATATTGATATATTCCTGCTTTTCCTGTTCCTCTTCTGCAGCAGCAAGGATGTTTGAGAAACCGATGATAGCATTTAGCGGAGTGCGTATTTCGTGGCTCATATTGGCAAGAAAAGCGGACTTCAGCCGGTTGGATTCTTCCGCGCGGTCCTTGGCTGAAAGCAGTTCGTCTTCCATTTTCTTCCGTTCAGTTATGACTAGGGAAGATCCTACCAAAGTGAGCGGCATTCCGTTTTCGTCTTTGCTTTCCACAGCTGCCTGCGCTTCTATCCAGTCTATTTTCCATTGTGTTCCGTCATTGGCCAGCACGCGGTATTCCTCTTTTACTTTCTCTATTTTCCCGTCTGCCAGGTCACGGTAGGCCTGTATCACGCGCGGGCGGTCTTCTTTAATGATTTTAGCGAAGTATTGCTCGTCCGAAACGCTCAACTGATCTTCGCTGATGCTTCCCGGCATGGCCGCCATGACAATGGGGCGGTTGAGGTCGCATAAAATGGTATGGTCTTTCAAATTCCATTTCCAAGGTACGATGTTGGCTACTTCCAGTGCCATGGAAAGTTTATGGTTCGTGGCGCTCAGCATTTGCTGCGCATTGTGCAGTTCGGTGCTGTCCATGCAGAACACATCCACTGTGTCCGGTTCGGTAGAGCAATTCAGGACAACATCATAGAAGATGTTGACGGTCTTAAAATAATATGGGAAGGTGATCGATTTCTTTTCTTTTAAGGTGAGTTCCATGAAATGGGTGAATTCCGGCAAGGACTCCGGGAAAATTTCAGAGGCTCTTTTCCCTATCACCTCGGATTTGGGCAAGAAACATCGTTCGAAATAGCGGTTGACATCCATATAAATGCTGTCTGCGATATTCCCTTCTTTGTCCCATATTACCTGTTCTTTCATGTAAAGGATAGGCATATTGTCTATCAGATTGGTATATTGTGTGTTCGTGTCTATTTCATTTTGCTGGGCGCGTCTCAGCGCTTTCAGCATTTGGATGCGTTTTTGCTGTGCCACGGCCATCAGTATAAAAGCAATGAGTACACTTAGGATGATCCATTTATATTTGTTCAGAAAGTTGGCCGGTTTGTCATAGAAAACGGTGTCACCAGGGCATAGGTCGGGATCGAGTCCTTTATTTACCAGTCTTGTGTAGTTGAATGCGGGGTGTGCTTCGTTGGGTTCATAAAAAGGTATGTCGCTGGCTTTCTTCCCATGTAGTATCTCGTCTATCGTTTTCAGTAATTGCCTGGTAAAGATTTGGTCATTATACATGTATCCTCCTACCATGCCGCCGTCATCCATACCTGCATAGCGGATGGTGAACAAAGGGGCGGAGATGCTGGCGATACTTCTGTAGGCATTAATCAGAAAATTGCTTGAAGTGAACGATTCGGTGAACCAGGTGGATACCAGAATGCCTGTGGTCTTGTCTGTTTTACGCACGGCGTTATATAGCTGATGCAGACTGTTGGTACGCGAGGAGATGTATTCGTAATCCATTTGCGGGTATTTGTCTTTAATCAGCTCTCGCAGTTGCTTGTCATATTCCGGATTGGGGTAGATGCCGTCTCCCAGGAAAATCAGTTTCTTCATACCGGGAATCATCCTGCACATCAGTTGCACGTTTTCTTCCAGATAGATGGGGGTGTGCATGTAGGTGAAATTGAACTCTTCTGCCAATTCGCTCATGTGTGTCTTTTCTTCGGGGGTGACTGTATCTCTCTGCCTGTAGAATTTCTCATGGTATACATAGGGGTCGGCTCCGCATACAATGGCAGGTACTTTACCCCATAAAGATTGAATCTCTTCTCTGAAAATCAGGCTCATGCTCCCAATGAATACCAGCAGGCGGGGAGGGGTGGAGCCGTATTTCGAAGAAAGAATTTCTGAGAATCTCTCGATTTTAGTGGAGTCGCCTACCATAAAAAGATTCAGATGCTCTATGTAAGCGTCCATGTTCTCTATTCCGGCTATTTTGTGAACGATGGGGGTGGTGATGCTGTTGCTCCAGGGGGAGGATTCGTTGTAGCTGTTCAGAATCAGAATATAGTTCCCCGCCTCGGTGTTTTCCTGTACATGGGAGGCTTTGCCGATGGTTGCAAAGAAGGTGAATATACAGGTACATATCAGTAACCGTTGTATATGGGCTACACACGTTCTTTTAAGATTTCTGTCCATTATTGATGTCCTACTCTTCTTTTGTTATATAGCTATGATGCTTGTGATGCAACAAATGTACTATTAAATTAATGAGTGGACGAAGAAATGGAAAAGTTTAACAAATATTAAAAGAGACAGGACGGAATGGAAAGTTTTCGTATAGGCAGATGGGAGATGATTGGATGGGGATTCCTGCCGGCCGATATGGCAGTGGGGCGCGAATGCTGATAAAGGGAGTGGGAGGGGAAGTCATTCTTTTGTTCTATTTCTTTTTTATATAAAGGAATAGTCTTATATTTATCCCGTCATCTTATTTTTGAAAAAGTAGGGGAACATCACTTAATCAGAAGTAGTTATGGAATATCACTTACGTACTAAATTGAATGGAAATATAGCAATGACTTCCTGTTTCCATGAAAACTCCTTTTTGCAGCGTGACAGGAGTCTTTATAAATTTATATGGGTGCGGCATGGAACGTTGGATGTGGAAGTGGATCATGTGGTGATGCATCTGGAAAAAGAGGAAATGATTTCGCTTACTCCTTTGCATCATGTGCAGATAAGGGGAGTGGACGGTGAATACCTCACTTTTTTATTCAATAGTAACTTTTATTGTATTTACGGGCATGACAGCGAGGTGTCTTGTAACGGATTCCTGTTTAACGGTTCTTCCCGTGTCATGCGTTTGAAGCTTTCGCCTTCCCAGTCGGCCCGTCTTGACAGTATTGTCGATATTTTCAGGGGGGAGTGTGGAATACAAGACAACTTGCAGGAAGAAATGTTGCGTATTATTCTGAAACGTTTCATTATCACTTGTACCCGCATAGCCCGTGAAAAGTTTGATGTGGACCCGGGACGTGAGAACATGTTTGATGTGATTCGTCAGTTTTATGTACTGGTTGACAGTCATTTTAAGGAGAAGAAGCAAGTACAGGATTATGCTGATATGTTGTGCCGTTCTCCCAAGACTATTTCTAATCTCTTTTCCCTTTACGGACTTTCTTCTCCTTTGCGTGTCATTCATGAACGCGTGGATGCGGAAGCCAAGCGCTTGTTGCTTTATACGGGTAAGAGTGCGAAAGAAATCAGTGAGATTCTGGGATTTGAGGATTTGGCTACGTTCAGCCGTTTCTTTAAGAAAATGAACAAGGAGAGCCTTTCGGAATACCGGAAAAGAGAGAAGCGGGAATAATTGCCAACCTATATGGGGAAATTGCCATTTACCGGAGGGGGAAAACCACCGACCTTTGCACCAGGAAGTTAAATCTTTTAATAATGAAAGCAATGATGGCAAAATTAAAATCTCTGTTTGTTGCGTTTTTAACAATAGCAGCATCTGCCCAAAAACTGGGTATCAATCTTATCCGTGTGGCAATCCTTGTAATTTTTGTATGGATTGGTGGTCTGAAATTCTGGAACTATGAAGCCGAAGGAATTGTGCCTTTTGTGGCGAACAGTCCCTTTATGAGTTTCTTTTATACCAAGGACGCTCCTGAATATAAAGAATATAAGCTGAAAGAAGGCGAACTCGATGAAACGAAGCACCTGTGGCATGAAGAGAACAATACTTATGGGTTCTCTCATGGATTGGGTATTTTGATTATGGGGATCGGTATCTTGACGTTTTTAGGCATCTTCTCTCCGAAAACCGGTTTGGTGGGGGCCGGACTGGCTATTGTCATGACATTGGGCACTTTGTCTTTCCTTGTAACAACGCCCGAGGTGTGGGTCCCCGATTTGGGAAGTGGCGAACAGGGATTCCCTTTGCTGACGGGCGCCGGTCGTCTGGTCATTAAGGATATTGCTATTCTGGCAGGAGCTGTTGTCGTTCTTTCGGATAGTGTGGGAAGGGTATTGAACCAGTTGAAAAAGTAAAGTTGGAAAGACCGGTCACGGACATGCCCTTTTATAGAGGGTGTATATGGATGCATTCCGGCGAGAGGCAAGTATTTCCTGCAAGACATAACTATCTATGAGGCAAGTTGCATCCTGTGTCATCTTGCTGTCTGTCAGCTATTGATAATGAATGCAAATTTGGCAGATTCTGCGGTTAACCCCTGTTAAGTGCTTATCTGTCTGTGTTAAAAGAGGAAAAAAAACTCTGACAAACGGTACAACCGTACAATATTTGTCATTACATTAGCGTCATAAATGTTAAACCAAACTTGAAATTAACAAATTAATAGATATTAAGTTATGAAACAAGCAACTAAAATGGTACTAGGCGCAGCAGCAATTGTAGCAGTCAGCGCAGGTGTAGCAGGAGTAACGGCTTATTCTATGTTGAAACCCGAGCCAAACAAAAGCGTGGCTTTTAATGATGTGTTCCAACAAAATCCGAATACAAGACTCGCCGCGTTGGACGCCATTCAAATGCAACCGGTGGATTTGACTCAGGCAGCGGAAAATTCAGTGCATGCAGTAGTTCATATAAAGTCAACTCAAGAATCAAAGACTCAGACGGTTACCGTTCGTGATCCGTTCTATGATTTCTTTGGTGATATTTTTGGAAATGGCAGAGGCGGCGGTCAGCAGCGTCAGGTGCAGACTCCTGAAAGAGTGGGATTCGGTTCCGGAGTGATCATCTCGAAAGATGGATATATTGTAACGAATAACCATGTAATCGATAATGCTGATGTGATCAGTGTCAAACTGAATGACGGACGTGAATACAAGGGACGTGTAATCGGCACAGACCCCAGCACGGATTTAGCGTTGGTTAAAATTGAAGCGGATGAGCTTCCTACGATTCCCGTGGGCAATTCGGAGGCTTTGAAAGTAGGTGAGTGGGTATTGGCTGTGGGTAATCCCTTTAATATGACTTCTACGGTAACAGCCGGTATTGTGAGTGCCAAAGCCCGTTCTTTAGGGGTATATAATAATGGTGTGGAATCTTTCATCCAGACAGATGCTGCGATCAACCAAGGCAACAGTGGTGGTGCATTGGTGAATGCAAGGGGTGAACTGGTAGGTATCAATTCCGTACTTTATTCACCTACAGGAGCTTATTCGGGTTATGGGTTTGCTATTCCAACCAGTATCATGACGAAAGTTATAGCCGACTTGAAAGAATATGGAACCGTTCAGCGTGCGGTATTGGGCATCAAGGGTACTCCGATTAATGATGACCAGCAGATGATGCCGGAAGAAATCAAGAAGAAGGTGAAGGAACTGGGCGCCACCGACGGTGTGTTGATTGCTGAGATAATTGAGGGAGGTTCTGCGGCCGGCAACTTGGAAGTAGATGATGTCATTATCGGTATTGACGGAAAACGTGTGAAGAACTTTGCAGAGTTGCAGGAGGGGTTGGCTAAACACCGTCCGGGTGACAAAGTAACCGTCAAGGTGTTGCGTGACAAGAAAGAAAAGGATATCGAGATGACCTTGAAGAATGCACAGGGAACAACGAAAGTGGTGAAGAGTGCGGGCATGGATATCTTGGGCGCAGCATTCCGTGAAGTTCCTCAGGAATTGAAGAGACAATTGAATTTGGGATATGGTGTGGAAGTCACAGGTGTGACAGACGGTAAGATGAAGGCTGCCGGTATCCGTAAAGGCTTCATCATCCTGAAGGCAAACGGACAACCTGTCAAATCAGTAAATGATTTGGAAGATGTGCTGAAAGCTGCTACCCAGTCACCGGATCAGGTATTGTTCCTGAGTGGTATGTTCCCATCAGGTAAACGTGCGAACTATGCAGTGGATTTGACACAGGAATAAGAAGATTTTTAAGGTAGAAAGTTTCAATAGGTAAAGTTTAGAGGATGCACGGTAAGGGTTACTTCCGTGCATCCTGATTTTATAGTCAAACAGGACTGATAACCTTATTTTCGCAAAATATTTAGGAAAAGGAGGACAAAGATAGTCTTTTTTGATTTATTAGCTAATATTTTTCAAACAAAAATGGATGTATTCCATTTAATGTTGTAAATTTGCATCCCAAATTTGTTTTATAGAGAATGAGACAATTAAAGATTACCAAAAGTATCACTAACCGAGAGAGCGCATCTCTGGATAAGTATTTACAGGAAATAGGCCGTGAAGACCTGATTACTGTAGAGGAAGAGGTAGAGCTCGCTCAGCGTATCCGTAAAGGCGACCGGGTAGCATTGGAAAAACTGACACGTGCCAACTTGCGTTTCGTCGTGTCTGTAGCCAAGCAGTATCAAAATCAGGGATTAAGTCTTCCTGACTTGATTAATGAAGGCAACCTGGGATTGATTAAAGCAGCCGAAAAGTTCGATGAAACCCGAGGCTTCAAGTTTATCAGTTACGCCGTATGGTGGATTCGTCAGTCTATTCTCCAGGCATTGGCAGAACAGTCACGTATTGTCCGTTTGCCGTTGAATCAGGTAGGCTCGTTGAACAAGATCAGCAAAGCCTTTTCTAAATTCGAACAGGAAAACGAACGTCGTCCTTCTCCGGAAGAACTGGCCGATGAACTGGAAATACCTGTAGACAAAATCTCGGACACGTTGAAGGTTTCAGGACGCCACATTTCTGTAGACGCTCCTTTTGTGGAAGGAGAAGACAACAGCTTGCTGGATGTGCTTGTGAACGACGACTCGCCTATGGCAGACCGTTCCTTGGTTAATGAGTCACTTGCGAGGGAAATTGATAGAGCACTCTCTACGCTGACCGAAAGGGAGAAGGATATTATCCAGATGTTTTTCGGTATTAATACGCAGGAAATGACGTTGGAAGAAATCGGCGATAAATTCGGCCTCACTCGTGAGCGCGTACGCCAGATTAAAGAGAAAGCCATTAGAAGATTGAGACAAAATTCGCGTAGCAAGCTGCTTAAGTCTTATTTAGGGTAAGAAAGATTCGGTTTCCGAAAAGAAAACAAAGCACAAGATGGAAGGTTGTTTCCGTCTTGTGCTTTTGTTCATAATATACCAATAATGCCTATCGGTTGCGCTATGTGCCGCATGGTAATGGGCACATCAGCAAATTATTATAGTTAATTAATCTATTACTTTTTCGTATTTGTCCGTAAATAACTACTTTTGTCCTCTAATAAAATTATAAAATTAGAATTATGAAATCCATAAAGATTCTGTGCTCTTTATTATTGGTACTGATGGTATGCTCGGCATTCTCATTGAAAGGAAGTAAATCTGTTTATATAGTAGGCGTATCCGCATCGTTTACAGATTCATTGGTTTATTTCACGGAAATCCAGTTGCTGGACAGTGTGAGGCTGGATAAGAATAAGATGTTGCCGGAACGCTCACAATACAGTTATCAGCTGAAAAATTATTTGGAAAACGAGGAAGGGCTGACGAACCGTACTTGCTTTGTTTATTTCTCGAACAGCAGAAAGAAACTGCAGAAGACCATCAACAAGATGAAGACCAAGTATCAAAAAGGAAAGACCTTGCTGATTCGCGAAGTGAACCCCAATGCGTTCAAGTTCAAGAAACCGGAAGAGTAATCCTTTTCTTATGAAAAAGATTCTATTTCTATTCTTGGCAGCCTGCTTTTTCTTCTCTTGTGAGAAGGAAACAATCGTGATTCCTCAGCAACATGCCGGAAGAACGGTTCTGGCATTCTTTTGGGCGGATAACAGTTTGAATTCCAGTTTGCGTGATAATATTCAGACGATGATGCAAGGACTTCAGGCTATGAAGGATTCGGCTGCTTTATTGGTATATTGGGATGGTGAGGCTTCGGATATCAGTTGGCCGGAGCCTTGTATCGTAGAATATGTAACCAATGGTCAGGGGGGGTATCAACAGCCTGTCTAAAGGAACGATAGATGCAATGATGGCTGATAAGAATACATCTATCTATGATTTGATTGGTATTGGTAACATCAGAAAAAAATATCCCCCTCAGACATCGACGGAGAAAACCGTCATGCAGACAGTGATAGGTGATATGATGAGTGCTTACCCGTCGGAAAGTTATGGAATAATCTTTGGATCTCACGGTTCGGGATGGTTGCCCACTATTACCGGCACCCGTTCTATAGGACAAGATGGCGGGCGGTATTCCAGTGACACAGCGTTGATACCGGAATTGGCGGAAGTGTTGCGTACGGTAAATCCTCAAAAGTTTGATTTTGTCTTGTTTGATGCGTGTATGATGGGGTGTGCGGAGGTGTATTATGAGCTGAAGGATGCTGCCAGATACTGTATCGCTTCTGTACTTGATATACCGGCAGCCGGATTTCCTTATGCAAGTGTGATGCCTTATTTGTATGAAAATGCGATCAAGGATTATTTGGAGCCAATCTGTAAAGATTATATAGATTATTATAACTATAATGGTTGGGGAACCATTTCGGCAGTGGATTGCAATCAGATGGAAGGCTTGGCGGAAGCGGTCAGAAGTGTGATTTTGTCCAATCAGAATAGCCTGAAAAACGTGGATACAGCTGATTTGCAGCAATATGGCAAAGGCAGCAGCAGCTTCAAAGGATATGCCTATGATATGTTACAGTTTATTGGAAAATTGTGTGGAGGAATGGCTCCGGACGATTTTACGCAACAATTAAAGAAGACGGTCGTTTATACAGGTTATACTCATGATCCCACCTCATCCTTGTACAGAATAGATGGGGATAACTACAGTGGAATGGGTATGTATATCCCCAATTCATTCACCACTCCCAAATATTTGCTTTGGAACAATTATTTCAAGTCTTCCATAGCGTGGTATCATGCATCCGGATGGGCTGAAACGGAATCTATTTGGGGGAATTGAAGGAGAATGCAGCCAGTTGCCTTTTACTTGATCCCGAATAATAGATATAGCGGATGGAAGTACCGAATTTCCGGTATTCCTCCATTTCCACCGAGTTGTCTACTGCATCCTGCAGGGCTTGTTTAAAGGCGGCATAATGGGTGTTCATATAAGTGGCGTTGTCCAGTTCTCCTGTAACACTGTAGAAATAGCTCACACTATTATCTTTCTCATTATAACAGGTGCTGTCCAGTGTAATCGTTTCGTTCATGCGTGTGGGGCAGGACCGGTTGGTCTTTTCGGCTGTCTGTTTGAATTTACGGACTTGTGAACGGTGGTTATTATTACATCCTGCCAAAGTAAGGATACCCAGGGCCGCTATTATAACTGTTTCTCTTTTCATTATAAATCGGTATTTTGAAGCGAAAGTAAACTATAAGTTTGAACAAAGCAAATGGATTTTTGTTTTTTATTAGTAAGTTTGTGCAAACAAAAAAAGTAAAACATGTCTCGCATTATAGATGAATTAAAACGTACGGACCACAAGCGTTATCTGGGTGGTCTTGATTTCTTTAAATATATTGGTCCCGGATTACTGGTTACTGTAGGTTTTATTGATCCGGGAAACTGGGCCTCGAATTTTGCGGCCGGTTCCGAATTTGGTTACGCGTTGTTGTGGGTGGTGACCTTGTCTACCATTATGTTGATTGTGTTGCAGCACAATGTGGCCCACCTGGGCATTGTGACGGGATTGTGCCTGAGTGAAGCAGCCACGCAGTATTGTCCCAAGTGGATATCCCGTCCCATTTTGGGCAGCGCGGTGCTGGCCTCCATATCCACTTCGCTGGCGGAGATACTGGGAGGAGCCATTGCCTTGCAGATGCTTTTGGAAATTCCCATTGCCTGGGGATCTGTCCTTACTACGATGTTTGTCGTCATTATGCTTTTTTCCAATTCATATAAAAAGATAGAAAGAGCCATCATTGCTTTTGTATCCGTAATCGGACTTTCGTTTCTGTATGAGTTGTTTTTGGTAGATATTGACTGGCCTGTGGCGATCCGTTCCTGGGTGGTTCCTGAGATACCCCAGGGCAGTATGCTGATTATCATGAGCGTACTTGGGGCAGTGGTTATGCCGCATAACCTTTTCTTGCATTCAGAGGTGATACAGAGCCACGAGTACAACAAGCAGGACGAGAGCTCCATTCGTAAAGTATTGAAATATGAATTCTATGATACTTTGTTCTCCATGATTGTAGGATGGGCCATCAATAGTGCCATGATCTTACTGGCAGCCGCTACTTTCTTCCGTACCCGGACTCCGGTGGAAGAGTTGCAGCAGGCGAAGTCGTTGCTTGACCCGTTGCTGGGCAGCCATGCCGGAATCATCTTTGCCCTGGCATTGCTGATGGCGGGGATTTCCTCCACCATAACCAGTGGTATGGCGGCAGGTTCTATCTTTGCGGGTATTTTCGGTGAGTCTTATCATATCAAGGATATCCACTCTAAGGTCGGTATTTTGATTTCTTTGGGGATAGCATTGGTTCTTATCTTCTTTATTGAGAATCCCTTTTACGGACTTATCATTTCTCAGATGATTCTGAGTATCCAGCTGCCTTTCACGGTGTTCCTGCAAGTAGGACTGACCTCTTCCAAACGGGTGATGGGCAAATATGCCAACTCCCGGTGGAGTTCATTCGTGCTTTATACCATTGCGGTGATTGTCTCCGCATTGAATATCATGCTGTTGCTCAGTTGAATAATGTGCGAATTTGCCCATGTGCCAATTGCCATGCGGGACCATAGCGCAGCACGTGGGCACATGGGCAAATTTTTCATTTCGTTTTGCTTTCCGAGATAATCAGCAGCTTGTCACCGGCGTGCAGTTGCAGAGAGCCATTGGGAATCATGAACTCGTTTCCTCTTTTTATCAGCATCACCAGCATACCTTTAGGCAGGTTCATATCCATTAGTCTGTTTCCTTTTGCCAGCATTTCTTCCGTCAGTACGATATCGCGGAGGTCTGTATTGATTTCCTCCGGTATCTCTACTCCGAAATCATTTCCTGTTTTTTCCAGTGGGGTATCCAGATGGAGTAATTTGGCCATCCATGAAATGGTCGTTCCCTGAACCACTAAAGACAATATGGTAATGAAGAATACGATATTGAAAATCTGAGTAGATCCCGGCACATCAGCTACTACTGGATAAGTGGCGAATATGATAGGTACTGCTCCGCGCAATCCCACCCAGGAAATAAACAGCCGTGAGTTGATGTTCATCTTTTTAAAGGGAAGGAGGCAGAGCAGGACACTGAGCGGGCGGGCGAGGACAATCATGAAAATGCCGATCAAGGTTGCCGGTATGGCGATGGACAACATTTCATGGGGATTCACCAGCAATCCCAGGCTCAGGAACATGATAATTTGGAAGAGCCAGGTCATGCCGCTCATAAAAGTAGCGATCTCCTTACGGTTTACAATGCGTGCGTTACCCACCATCATCCCTGCTATATAGACAGCCAGATAGCCGTTTCCTTTACACAGGTCGGTCATGGTGAATGTGAAGAAAATAAAGCTCAGCAGCAAGATAGGATAGAGTGATTGGTTCTTCAAGTCAATCTTGTTGATGATTGCTACCGCCAGTTTTCCCAGCAGGAATCCTGATGTGCCACCCACAGCAAACTGAATCAGGAATGAAATCAGAATATCGTCTGCCCCCATGCCTGCCGACGTGATGAACTGTATCAGGACGATAGTAAGCATATACGCCATAGGGTCATTACTTCCGCTTTCCAGTTCCAGCATCGGTCGGAGGTTATGTTTCAGATTCATGCTTTGCGAGCGCAGGATGTTGAACACGGAAGCAGAGTCCGTAGAGGACATGGTAGCCGCCAGCAGCATGGCCGTCATCAGGGACATGGTAATGCTGACATTCGAGAATCCGGAAATCCAATAAATAAAGAATCCGGTGAAAATAGTAGTAAGCAACACACCGAAGGTGGAAAGCAGTATGCCTTGTGGCAATACAGGCTTGATATCCGAGTATTTGGTATCCATACCCCCTGAGAACAGAATGATGCTAAGGGCCATCATGCCGATGAACTGGGCTTCGCCCGCATCATGGAACTGGAGTCCCAGGCCATCGCTTCCGAACAGCATGCCGACCAATAAAAAAACAAGTAGCGTAGGGATTCCGAACCGGTATCCGGTCTTACTCACTACAATACTTACGAACAATAGGATGGAACCTATCAAGAGAATGTTTTCTGCATTAAATATCATACTTCTGTGATCTTGTTTAATTTTTTAATATGATGTGCCAGCATCAGGCAGGCTGTGATAAACGCTAACAGATCGGATACAGGCATACTGAGCCAGATACCGTTCAGTCCCCACCAATGAGGTAGTAACAGCAGGCAGGGTAATAAATACAACAGTTGGCGGGACAAGGAGAGGAAGATAGAAATTTTCGCTTTCCCAATAGATTGGAAGAAACTGGAAATTACAATTTGTATTCCCACGAAAGGAAACATCAGTACTCCGATTTGTAACCCGGTGCGTGCCAATGCTGTAAGTTCTTTATCGTCTGTAAACATATTAACAACCAAATTAGGGAAAAGTTCGCTGAAAGCAAATCCCAACGAAGTGATGCACCCCCCTGCAATCATGCAATATTTCAAAGTCTGCTTCACCCGGCCGAATTTGTGTGCGCCATGATTATAGCCCACAATCGGTTGCATTCCCATAGTCAGCCCCATGATAACCATTACAAACAGCATCAGCAGACGGTTTAATATGCCGTATGCGCCGATAGCCAGATCGCCCCCGTAGAGCAGCAGGCTCTTGTTGAATATAATGACAATGGCCGAAGCGCAGACATTCATCAGGAACGGCGACATACCGATACTGAAGATATTCTCTACGATCCGTTTCCTTAATTTGAATATCCCTTTCTTGAAGCGGATATAACTTTTTTCCTGCATGAAATGGCTCAGCACCCATATCATGCCGGCAAACTGTGAAAGGATGGTTGCCGTGGCTGCTCCGCGGATTCCCCAACCTAGCCAGAAAATAAAGACAGGAGCCAGAATAATGTTGCATCCCACTGTCAGCATGGAGGACAGCATTGCCTTTCGGGGATAACCGGTGGCACGCATGATATTATTCAGTCCGATCATTACATAGGTGACAGGACTTCCTATTAATATAATCTGCATAAAGTCGCGGGCGTATGGCAACGTGTCATGGCTTGCCCCGAAGAAGAACAGAATCCGGTCCAGAAACAGCAGGGTGATGCCTCCGTAGAAAATAGAATTTATCACACAGAGCACCGTTACGTTTCCCAGCACTTTCTCGGCACCGTCCGTATCCTTCTGCCCCAGGCGGATAGAAGAAATGGTAGCGCCACCCACCCCGACCAGTGTACAGAATGCCACCAGCAGATTCATCAGCGGAAAAGAAATAGCCAAGCCCGATATGGCCATGGCGCCGACACCATGACCGATAAATACACTATCAATAATATTGTACAGTGATGTCAGTGTCATCCCTATGATGGCAGGGATAGAGTACTCTAAAAGTAGCTTTCCGACCTTTTCTGTACCCAGTATGTGCGGGTTGTTTTCTTTCATTCGCGTTTTTGTTATTTTTAAGCTTTGCAAAGTTAGGAATATGGAGGATTATTCGGACCTTTGTGGCGTTAAATCAAACTAAAAGTAATATGAATTCAACAAAAAGCATAGCAGCTTTATTCGATTTTGACGGAGTGGTAATGGACACTGAGACTCAGTATAGTATATTCTGGAATGAACAAGGACGGAAATACCATCCGGAGCTTCCCGAATTCGGCCGGTTGATAAAAGGACAGACCTTGACACAGATTTATGCCAACTATTTTGCCGGAATGGAAGAGGTACAGCATGAAATTACAGAAGATTTGAACAAATTTGAAAAAAATATGTTATATAATTATATCCCGGGCGTAGAGGCTTTCCTGAAAGAATTGAGGGAAAACGGGGTAAAGATAGCTATAGTCACAAGTTCAAATGAGATGAAGATGAGCAACGTATATAAAGCACACCCGGAATTGAAGCAAAGTGTGGACCGTATCCTCACTGCTGAAATGTTTACTCATTCCAAGCCTGACCCCGAATGCTTTCTGTTAGGTGCGACAGTTTTTGACACCGTGCCGGAGAACTGTGTGGTTTTCGAGGACTCGTTTCATGGGCTTGAGGCGGGGAACCGTGCCGGAATGACTGTGATAGGACTGGCTACCACCAATCCTGAAGAGCAAATACGCGACAAGGCAAATGCTGTTATTCAGGACTTTAATGGATTCAGTTTCGAAAAAATGAAGAATATGATGAGGTAATGTCAACTAAAACATCTACCTTTGCAGCCGTTTTTTATAAATTAAAGTAAATATGGCAGGATATATTTCGGGCGATACACGCAAAGTAACTACCCACCGTTTGGTGGAAATGAAGCAGAGAGGCGAGAAAATTTCTATGCTTACCTCCTATGATTACACGACAGCGCAGATTGTAGATGGCGCAGGCATCGATGTTATATTGGTAGGTGACTCCGCTTCGAATGTCATGGCAGGAAATGTGACCACACTTCCTATCACCCTTGATCAGATGATTTATCATGGAAAGTCTGTGGTCCGTGGGGTGAAACGCGCGCTTGTTGTGGTGGATCTGCCTTTTGGCACTTACCAGACTTCCGAATACGAAGCGGTGACCAATGCGATCAAAGTAATGAAGATTACGCACGCTGATGCTTTGAAACTGGAAGGGGGTGTGGAGATCATTGATGCGGTAAAGAAAATCATTGCTGCCGGCATTCCCATCATGGGACATTTGGGGTTAATGCCGCAATCTATCAATAAATATGGAACCTATACTGTACGCGCCAAGGACGAGGAAGAGGCCGAGAAGTTGTTGAGCGATGCACATTTGCTGGAAGAGGCAGGGTGTTTTGCGCTGGTACTTGAGAAAATCCCTGCGTCACTGGCAGAGCGTGTGGCCAGGGAACTGACCATTCCCGTTATCGGTATCGGAGCCGGTGGCGCGGTAGACGGGCAGGTGCTGGTCGTATCGGATATGCTGGGGATGACCAACGGTTTCAGTCCTCGTTTCCTCCGTCGTTATGCCGATCTGCATACAGTTATGACGGGAGCCATACAGCAGTATGTGGATGATGTGAAAAAAGGGGATTTCCCTAACGAAGACGAACAATATTAAAAGTTTTTGCTGATATGTATGATGACTTCTTCTTTCCGTATGAAAAGGCAAAACTGTGGACTGGGAATATGTTTTTGTTATCCCTTTCCAATTTTTTGCTTTATGCATCACTATACATGATGCTTCCTGTGCTGCCTTTATGGATGGTGCGGCACTGGTATTGCAGTTATGCGGAAGCAGGAGCAGCCATTGCTGTTTTCGGGCTGGCCATGTTCCTTCCGGGAACATTCAACAGCTACCTTATTGATACGTTCAAACGTAAAAGTGTGTGCTTTATAGCGATATTCCTGTTTGTGGCATCCAGTCTGCTATATCCGTACGTTGCGACCGTAGGGTTCGTAGCTTTGGTCAGGGCTGTCCAGGGAGGGCTGTTCAGCGTCATTACCATGACTACGGGCAGTACATTGGTGATTGATGTCACTGCTTCCCGCCGCCGCACGGACGCCAATATCGCTTTTGCCTGGGCGGGTCGTTTTGGAATGGTGGTGGGTCTTGCCTTGGGGATCTATATTTATCCTTATTGGAATTTTCACCATATCATTTATACCAGTATGGCTCTGGGAGCGTTGGCGCTGGTGCTGATTCCGGCGGTGAAAGTTCCTTTCCGTGCTCCGCTCAGCACTTCATGGTTCTCGCTGGACCGTTTTTTGCTGCCGCGCACTTTGTGGCCGGGGATGAATATGATGATGGTGGCCATTATCTTTGGGATATTGGTGGCACATATTTACAATGAATTGTTTTTTGTTTGTATCCTGATAGGCTTTGTCCTGTCTTTGCTGCTTTTGCGTTACGTGCTTTCTCATGCTTCCGGTCGTTCGGAAGTAGAGCTGGGGCAGGCGGCAATGATAGGAGGGTTGTTATTGCTCGCTTTTTCCAATAGCTTGATGAACAGTTATATAGCTGGCATTTTGTTGGGGATGGGAACCGGAACCACTGTGTCACGTTTCTTTATAAAAATGATCAGCCTGCCGAGGCATTGCGAGCGGGGAACGGGAAACAATACCTATCAGCTGATGTGGGAGGCAGGAGTACTGATTGGTTTCCTGTTTGAGAATATGTGGACTGAGGGTCATCCCGATACCATTTATTGGATATGTATCGGTATCTGTGTCGTTCTGCTGCTGATGTATGAGTTCTTCACACATCCGTGGTATTACAGAAAGATGGAGGAAAAACAGTGAAATATGGCAACTTACATAAATTAATAATATAAAGAATATGGCAGACGACAAAAAGATTATCTTTTCGATGGTGGGCGTAAGCAAAGCCTTCCAAGCGAACAAACAGGTATTGAAGGACATCTACCTATCCTTTTTTTACGGTGCTAAGATCGGTATCATCGGTCTGAACGGTTCGGGTAAATCAACACTGATGAAAATCATTGCCGGACTGGAGAAAAGTTATCAGGGAGAAGTGGTGTTCTCGCCGGGCTACTCTGTAGGCTATCTGGCACAGGAACCGCATCTGGATGATGAAAAGACAGTGAAAGAGGTGGTGATGGAAGGAGTGCAGAGCATCGTGGACACACTGGCGGAATACGAAGAAATAAACAATAAGTTCGGGCTTCCCGAATACTATGAGGATTCTGAAAAGATGGATGCGCTCTTTGCCCGTCAGGCAGAGTTGCAGGACATCATTGACGCTACGGACGCATGGAATCTGGACAGCAAGCTGGAACGCGCCATGGATGCGTTGCGCTGTCCGCCCGAAGACCAGCCGGTGAAGAACCTCTCGGGAGGCGAGCGTCGCCGTGTGGCATTGTGCCGTCTGCTGTTGCAGAAGCCGGATATTCTGTTACTGGACGAGCCTACCAACCATTTGGATGCGGAAAGTATCGACTGGCTGGAACAGCATTTGCAGCAATATGAAGGTACGGTGATTGCCGTAACCCACGACCGTTACTTCCTGGACCATGTAGCCGGATGGATTCTGGAACTGGACCGTGGCGAAGGAATTCCCTGGAAAGGAAATTACTCCAGCTGGCTGGAACAGAAGACCAAACGCATGGAGATGGAAGAGAAGGTGGCAAGCAAACGCCGCAAGACCTTGGAACGCGAGTTGGATTGGGTGCGCATGGCTCCCAAAGCCCGTCAGGCAAAAGGAAAGGCCCGTCTGAACTCTTACGACAAGCTGCTGAATGAGGATGTGAAAGAAAAGGAAGAGAAACTGGAAATCTTCATCCCGAACGGTCCCCGTTTGGGAAACAAGGTGATTGAGGCCAAAGGAGTGGCGAAAGCTTATGGTGACAAGCTGTTGTTCGATAACCTGAATTTCATGCTGCCCCCTAACGGCATTGTCGGTGTAATCGGTCCTAACGGTGCCGGCAAGACTACCTTGTTCCGCTTGATTATGGGACTGGAAACCGTAGACAAAGGTACTTTCGAGGTAGGAGAGACCGTGAAACTGGCATACGTGGACCAGCAACATAAAGATATCGACCCTGCCAAGTCCGTTTATCAGGTGATCAGCGGTGGAAACGAACTGATCCGTCTGGGAAACAGGGATATCAACGCGCGTGCCTACCTCAGCCGTTTCAATTTTTCGGGAGCCGATCAGGAGAAACTTTGTGGAATGCTTTCGGGTGGTGAGCGCAACCGCCTGCATCTGGCTATGGCACTGAAGGAAGAAGGCAACGTGCTGCTGCTGGACGAGCCTACCAATGATATTGACGTGAACACGCTGCGCGCATTGGAAGAAGGTCTGGACGATTTTGCGGGCTGTGCGGTGGTGATCAGCCACGACCGTTGGTTCTTGGACCGTATCTGTACCCATATCTTGGCTTTCGAAGGAAACAGTGAGGTCTTTTTCTTTGAAGGATCCTATTCGGAATACGAAGAGAACAAGATGAAGCGTTTGGGTAATGAGGAGCCGAAACGGGTGCGCTACCGCAAGCTGATGGAAGACTGATGACGCCCTGTCTATAAAATCTTACCCAAGTGTACGAACAGTAACGTATTCTTGGGTAAGTTTGCATATACACACAACGGCTCGTCAGAAATGTATGGCAACTTCCTCAGTATAAAGACGTTTTTGAGGTTAAGAGCCTTTTTATTATACACCTATCTTATTATGCGCGCACCGCATGGAATTCCCGTCGGGCCCGTGTCCCGGGGTCATCCGGCAGGATGAATGTGGTTCACTATAAATATAAATTCTCTTTCTATAGACCTGCCACTGTAAATTGTAACCGATTTGTAGTTTGTATATCGTTTCTATTAGCTATCTTTGCAACGTCTTTTAAGACATTAATTATAATATTAATTAATAAAAAGTTTATGGTAAAAAGAATGCGATCTTTTTTTGCGGTGGTTATGTTGGTAATCGCTGCTACTGTTAACGCTCAGGTCACTACCTCGTCAATGAGTGGAAAGGTGGTCGATCAAAGCAATGAAGCCATTATCGGCGCGACGATTCAGGCTATTCATGAGCCGTCCGGCACCCATTATGGGGCCATTACCAATGTGGACGGCCGTTATTCCATCCAGGGCATGCGTGCCGGCGGTCCTTACAAAGTAGAAGTTTCTTATGTAGGTTATCAATCAGTGGTTTACAAGAGCATCAATCTCCAGTTGGGAGAGAATTACGTATTGGATGCGAACTTGAAGGAGTCTACCGAACTGCTGGATGAAGTAGTGATAACCGCTTCCAAGAGCAGTAATATGAAGTCTGACCGCGCCGGAGCGGTGACTAATGTCGATGCGGCCAGAATGTCGGAAGTACCTACGGTGAGCCGCAGCATGAATGATATCATGCGTCTGACCCCTCAGGGAGCCAATATCGGTAGCGGTTTCTCAGTGGGTGGAGGTAACTACCGCCAGTCTTATGTCACTGTGGACGGAGCCGCTTTCAATAATGCCTTCGGTATCGGCTCGAACTTGCCGGCAGGCGGTTCGCCTATCTCTTTGGATGCGTTGGAACAGATTTCCGTTTCCACCACTCCCTTTGATGTCCGTCAGAGCGGGTTTACAGGAGGTGCCATCAACGCCGTGACAAAGAGTGGTACGAATGAGTTCAAAGGTACAGCCTATATGTATACTTCCAATACCCACCTTACCGGTAATAAGGTAGAGGACTATGAGCTGACCCGCAACCGTGACCACAGTACCACCTACGGAGCTTCTTTGGGAGGTGCGATCATTAAAAACAAGTTATTCTTCTTCGTGAACGGCGAATATCAGGATAATGTGCAGGCAGGTCCGTCGGGCATAGCGCGTAGCGGCGCCAATGACGAATGGAGCACCAACGGCATCGTGCACCGTCCGTTCGAGAACACCACAACGGTAGGCGGCCGTACCTTTGTGGGGATGAACAACATCAGCCAATACCTGTCGGAAAAATACAACTATAATCCGGGACGTTATCAAGGATACTCTTTGGAAACTCCTTCTTATAAGATCATGGGGCGTCTGGACTGGAACATCAACAACAACAACAAGATTAATTTCCGTTTCACCCATACCCATTCCAAGTATTCCTCCAACCCTTCCTCTTCCACCACTCCGTTTAAGGATTCAATCATTTATCCGGGCGGAGTAGACGGCAGTGCGGGCAAGAGCAGTTCGGGACGTACAGCGAATGCCGGTATGTATTTTGAAAGCTCACGCTACATGCAAGAGCAGAACTTCACTTCCATAGCTTCCGAATGGAATTCAAAGTGGGGCGCAATCAATAACGCCTTGCGTTTTACTTATTCTTATCAGAACGAACCTCGTACTTACGAAGGTGGAACATTCCCTACGGTGGATATTCTTGACCAAGGCTCCCTGTATGCCTCATTCGGCCCGGACCCCTTTACAGAAGGGAACTTGCGCCAGGTGAAGACCTTTGTCATTACCGATGAATTCAATTTCTCCAGCGGTATCCATAACTTTATGGGCGGTATCCAGTTTGAGTCCAATAAGGCAGTGAACGGATTCATGCAGGCGGGTAGCGGTTATTATGTCTATTCCTCTTGGGATGATTTTGTGAACAACAGAGCTCCGGCTGCTTTCGGTGTCACTTATTCCAACACCGGGGACGGTTCCCAGTTCCTGGCGAACATGAAGTACCAGCAGCTTTCTTTCTATCTGCAGGACCAGATGAATATCACAGACAACTTCAGACTGACTGCCGGGGTGCGTTTCGAACTGCCCATTTATCCGGAGCTGAAGAACAACTATAACAAGAATTTCGCACAGATTGACTTTGACGGATATCATTACGCCACAGACCAGTTGCCTTCATCCTACCAGCTGACCGCCTCCCCCCGTATCGGCTTCAACTGGGACCTTACAGGCGAGCGTAAGTATGTATTGCGTGGCGGTAGCGGTTACTTCATCGGCCGTCTGCCGTTCGTATGGCTGGTTTCGGCAGTAGGTAATGCCAATTGCGGACAAAGTACCTATTATTATAACGAGCAGAAGGACGCTAAGTACGGACAACCGAGTTTCCACACCAGCGTGGCTGATATGTTGAAAGATCCTAACTTGAACCTTCCGGCGGCTACCGATCCTGCCGCACCTTCCGGAGCCACCATCATTGACCGCGACTTGAAGATGAATGCCACCTGGAAGTCATCATTGGCTTTTGATGCAAAACTTCCCGGAGACATTGACTTTACGTTGGAAGGTATTTTCAGCAAAGAGTTCAATCCGGCTACAGTGACTAATTTGGGACGTAAGTTTAAAGGAGAGCAGGAGATAGCTCCGGGTGATGTCCGCAGAATGTTTGAGTACTCCAATGCGAACAAGACGGATGCTTATTATATCACCAATGCGGGAAACAGCGCTTATTATTACTCACTCACCGCCTCACTGGCCAAGACATTTGATTTCGGCCTGCATCTTTCCGCTTCCTACACCCGTTCTTATGCCAAGTCGTATGGCGACGGCATCGGCGACCAGGTGAACTCGGCTTATTACAACAACCGTTACTCTGTCAACGGAAATAATGACACGGAGACCGGCTATGGTACGTATGTATCGCCCAACCGTGTGCTGGCTTCCGCTGCTTACCGTATTAAATACGCCAAGAATTTCGCTTCCTCCTTGTCTTTGATTTATGAGGGTATGAACATGGGCTATGCCGGAGGATATTCCGCCGCCCGTTATTCCTATACATTCACCGGAAATATTGTAGGCGATTACGGCTCAAACAACTTGCTGTACATTCC
Organism: Phocaeicola sp. GP0067; assembly: GCF_031119655.1. Classification (NCBI taxonomy): domain Bacteria; kingdom Pseudomonadati; phylum Bacteroidota; class Bacteroidia; order Bacteroidales; family Bacteroidaceae; genus Phocaeicola; species Phocaeicola sp. GP0067. The sequence continues at coordinate 71,449 of NZ_JAVHZY010000012.1, read as the reverse complement.
GGCATCCCGTGAGGCGCTGGATAAGTGGAACTTTGCCGATTATACTGACAGCAAGACGGGTGAGGTGACTTATTCCGCCAAGGAGCAGCGCGATGATTTCTGGGCTTACATTAATGAGGACAGTTATCTGAAAGGCCGTAAAGGCAAGTATGCCGAACGCGGAGGAGCCATCATGCCTTGGCATCATCAGCTGGATTTGAAGTTCAATCAGGATTTCTTCCTCAATGTAGGGGGCAAGCGCAATACCTTGCAGTTCGGAGTGGATATCAAGAACTTCCTGAACTTGCTGAATAGCGACTGGGGAATTTATAAGACGGTGAACAATACTTCCTTGTTGAGCTATAAGGGCGGCGCTTACCAGTTCCAGAAGAACGGAGGAAAGAAACTGACTGATACGTATTCCAATCTGAACAGTTTCAATTCTACGTATTCCATACAGTTCAGTGTCCGTTATATCTTTAACTAAATGAAATAGCCTGTATCAGACAATACAGGAACAGGATAGAGAGGCGTACCCATGAAGGTGCGCCTCTTTTTGTATGCACATTCTTTCGTTTTCTTTTTGCTCTGTCATTTTGAAAGTGAGAGAGTCTGAATGAAAATGACCTGTCGTTTTGTCGTAGGGACGGGCCGGATTTGTCCGGATCAGTGGATACGGCTTTGGGAATAAGGTATGCTGAAAATAATTCCGGTGGTTTCCATTTGCTCTTCTCTCTACAGTAATCATGTGGCAGTTGCTCTGGAATTTCCGGACAGTTTTCCCCTCTTTTGAGGCGGCTTTTTGTTCTTTTCTTAACATAATTGTCATATTTCGCCTAAAAAGTATCCTTTTCGTTTAAATAATCTAATATAAATTCAATTTATATGAATTAAATTTTTATCTTTGTCTTTCCTATTGGGAATGAAATACTAACTAATTAATTTAAATCAAAGACAAAATTATGAGAAATCATCTAAAGCATTTCCTCCTGTTGGCAGTTCTGACAATCTGTTTCACTGCTACGGCTGTTGCGCAAGGAACAGTAAAAGGTAAAGTAGTAGATGCCGAGAACAATGAGCCATTGATTGGGGCCACTGTATCGGTTAGCGGTACGACACTGGGTACTGTAACGGATATTGACGGTAACTTTGTGTTGAAACTTACCTCTTCTAAGGCTACTCTTGTATTCAAGTACTTGGGATACAACGAAATTACGCATCAAGTAAAAGGAAGCAATACGATAGACTTGGGTGAGGTCAAGATGTCTCCAGATGCTATTGGTTTGGGTGAGGTCAGTGTTATTGCCTCTATTATAAAGAGCGACCGTCAGACTCCTATTCCTATTTCTAACGTGAAACTGGCCAAGATAGAGGAGAAAATAGGTAATTTGGAATTCCCCGAATTGCTGAAATCAGTTCCTTCGGTGTATGTAACCCGTGAAAGTGGTGGCTATGGTGATTCCCGTATCAATATGCGTGGTTTTGATTCGTCCAACCTAGGCGTGCTGATCAATGGTGTGCCCATCAACGGCATGGAAAACGGTAAGGTTTATTGGTCTAACTGGTCCGGTTTGTCTGATGTGAGCCAGTTTATTCAGGTACAGCGTGGTTTGGGTGCGTCAGCATTAGGTATTTCTTCTGTGGGAGGAACCATGAATATGGTTACTAAAAGTACCGAAGCCCAAAAAGGTGGATCAGCTTATTTCGGTATTGGTAACGATGGTTTCCGCAAGTATTCGGTTTCTTTCTCTACCGGACTGATGGACAACGGATGGGCTATTACATTCATGGGGGCGCTGAATACGGGAGATGGTTACGTGAAAGGTACCAATTATGAAGGATGGACTTACTTTGGAAATATCTCGAAGGTAATCAACGATCATCATAAATTGTCATTGACAGCTTTTGGAGCTCCTCAGTGGCACAACCAGCGCTCTACCATGCACTATATCGAGGATTACAAGAATAGTCCCGATGGCGGACGTTTCAATAACGGATATGGTTATATCAACGGTGAAGCGGTAGGTAGCGGTTATGGCTATAATTATTATCATAAGCCTCAGGTTTCTTTGAATCATTACTGGACTATCGACGATAAATCGACACTGACCACTTCTCTATACGGCTCAATGGCTACAGGCGGCGGACGCCGTGCACGTGGCGCGATGAGTAATTGGCTGACTATTGATAACAATACCGGCCGTCCCAAGGATGGTGCCATGATGACTCCGGACGGTTTGTTCGACTACGAACGTGCTATGGCTGCCAATGCGGCTTCTCAAAACGGGTCGCAGGTGATTTTTACCAATGCTGTCAATGACCATGACTGGTATGGCATGCTGAGTTCCTATAAGAATCATCTGACTGAGAACCTGACTCTTACGGGAGGTGTTGACTTACGTTACTATAAAGGGTATCATACAGAGGAAATTGATGATTTGCTGGGTGGTGAGTTCTATCTGCAGACCTCGCCGCTGGCATTCCAAACCAAGAACCAGTTGCTGAAAGTGGGTGACAAGTTCAATTACTATAGCATTGGAGAGATATTCTGGGGTGGTGTTTTTGCACAGGCTGAATATAATACCGACAAATGGTCGGGATTCCTGTCGGCATCATTGACTGAAGAGGCTTATAGATATGATGACCGTGGTGGTACGGATTCAAGATACTCTGCCACGGGTGCGGATAAACTGGACAGAGTGTCCAGCCTTCAGAATTTCCTGCCTTGGAGCGTGAAGGGTGGTTTTAACTATAAGTTCAATGACAACCACAATGTATTTGTCAATGCAGGATATTTTACCCGCGCGCCTTTCTTCAACTCTGTCTTTGCAAGCAATACGGCAGCTCCCGAAAAGGATGTACCCTACGAAAAAATTACTACGTTTGAATTGGGTTATGGATTTAGCACGGAACAGGTCAATATTGCATTGAATGGTTATTACACTCAATGGATGGATAAGTCCTTGCGCCGTAAGATCGGTCAGGAATATGCCAACCTTACAGGCTTGGACGCTGTTCACATGGGTGTGGAGCTGGAAGCGACTTACCGTCCTGTCAAGTCCTTTGAATTGAAAGGTATGTTCTCTTTAGGCGATTGGAAATGGAAAGATGATATTCACTTCACTATGTATGATGAAGCGAATAATCCTATCGGAACATACGACGCTTATCTGAAAGATGTCCATGTGGGTAACTCCGCACAGCTCACTTCCGCATTGAGCGCTTCTTGGGAACCGTTCAAAGGATTTAAAATCTCGGCCGACTACAACTTCTTCGGCAAGAACTATGCAGACTTCGATCCTCAGAACCGGGTGAATGAAGCGGATGCCGGTATTGACTCCTGGAAGTTGCCAGATTATGGTACGATTGATTTGGGCATGAACTATCGTTTCAATATTACCAAAGATATCCGTGCCATCGTATACAGTAATGTATATAATTTGACTAATACGGAATATATAGCCGATGCTAAGGACGGTACGAACCATGACTGGAAAACTGCATTGGTATATTATGGCTTCGGTACTACATGGTCTGCCGGTTTTAAAGTAATCTTTTAATCTCTAAAATAGTCAATAAATATGAAGTTAAAATATAATTTAATTGCATGGTCTTTGTTGGGATTCTTTGCTGCGGCATGTGATCCCATGGACGATATTTATAATGAAATCGATGCGGAAGGTACAACGAACACCCAGACGATGGCGGAATATGTACTGACTGATGCCGATTACGAAACGATCAGCTCTGCAGCGGCGAAGGCTGCCACTTCGGATGCTGAAAAAGCCTTGGCGAATGCCGTCAAGACGGATAAGGCTCTGAACGAGTTTGCATCGGCTGAGAAGTATGTTCCTTCCATCATCGCGAAGATGCTGCCTTCATGGGGGAAAGGTTCTTCGGTAGGAGTGACCTATAACTATCAGAATACTCCTTCCGATTACGTACTGGAGTATAGGACAGTGACTAATACTTCTTTGGGTGATAAGGATTATGAGGCCCTGTGGGGCGAAGGCTCTCCCGTGAAGTTCCTGGCTCCGGCACATGCTCCGGCTACCGTATTGCCCGAGTGGCTGGCCGGTCAGTATAAGGATGCGGCAAAAGGTGATCTTGTGCTGGTAGATTACAAATATGACGATGTTGATCCTGAATTTACAGGGGAGGACTTGTACTCTCAGGACTTTGAGTCGGTTACGACCAATGAGGATATCGTGTTGGAAGGCTGGGAGCAGGTGACTCTGAAAGGCGATAGAAAATGGCAGGGAAAAAACTATAGTAGTTTGAATGGTTACGCACAATTCTCGGCCAATGGCTTTGAGGGTGAGGTGGATACTTGGCTTGTTTCTCCGGCAGTAGCAGTGACGAGCAAAGATGCCGGACTGTCTTTCGACATAAAGTTCGGATACTATAATGCGGATTGTCTGGATGTATTGGTTTCCGATACATATGCGGGAAATGGTTCGATTGATATGGCACAGTGGACTAGCGTGAAAGACCAGTTTACTTTCCCTGAAGGGCCTGCCAACGGCTACAACGATAATTTTGTGAATGTAGGGAAAGCCGGTCTGGAGGCATACAATGGCAAAAGCGTTTATGTTGCGTTCCGCTATGTAGGCGAGGGGCCCAAGGCGAAAACCACGACTGTTCAGCTCGATAATGTAAGTATTTCATCGGCTGTATTGGCTCCGACGAATGAAAAGCCTTATAATGCATTGTATCAGTTTGACGGAACGGCTTGGAAGGTTAAAGAAGATAGCAGATTGGTTGTAGTGGCTCCTGCCGATTATGACGCTATGGGAAGCCCGGGCAGTCATGATAACTTCAGCACTTCGGATGCTCCGGAGAATTATCTGCCCCAGTTCCTGGCTCAGAAATTTCCATATGCCCAGGAAGGGGATTCAAAAGCCGTCATGTACAAATATTATAATAAGGTAACGACGATTGAGGTGGACGAGTATCTGTTCAAGGAGGGTACATGGGTTCTGAATAACAATATTGAACTGAAAGAAAAAGTGAATTTTGTACATAATGGAACCGAGTGGTTGTTTGATCCGACGGTAACGAAATCATTGGCTTCCGAAGATTATTTGATTTTGGAAAATTGGGTGAAAGCGAATAAGGATGCTGGGTATATGGATGCCAAATATGGAAACTCGGAATACTGGTTCGGTGGCAGCTCTTATTATGTAAACTTCAATATCCAGTTGGCTAAACGCCGTTCGAATGACCCCGATGGGGTGGTGCCGGCAGATGATAAAGAGGCTGAGGCTTATTTGTTGTCTATGGTTCAGGAGGGTATTGAATTGATCTTGGCAACAGAGTATCCTACAGCCGGCGCGCAAGTAAGTGGGGTTGATTGTTTCTATGTCATTTCTGCAAAAGTGTATAATGGGCTTGAAACATTTACTTATACTTATACTTTTAAAGGTTTAGGAAATGCTAAATTTGAACTGCAAGGTGAGCCTGAAGTAACAAAATAAGGTTTTAAATTTTGAAGATAAATAAAGGGGCTGGTCGTGAATGACAGCCCCTTTATTGTTGCTTACAGTTTATAAGTAAAGGATGTGAACTCATCGTTAGAGGGTAGAAAAGTAGCGACCTCAAGCCTGTTGCATGATATTTCTTTGAATATTTGCAGGCTGTAAGTTAAAAACATAAGGAGTTAACCGGCAGGACAGTCCTTTTTCTTTTTTATTACGAAACTCTTTATACAGTTATTCCCGTCTTTGTATAAATGCTTTCTCCCTATAGAGGTGAGTGACATATTGGAACATTAACAATTTATTAGCAGATAACTTTCTTGAAATCCGCTTTTTTTCGTTCCTTTGTATTGAACTGCTTTCAACAGAATTAAAATAACTTTAAATATCAAACGCTTATGTGTAGTGAAGGATTGCGTGAAAGATATGTAAATCCCTATACGGACTTTGCATTCAAATTATTGTTTGGAACCGACTTGAACAAAGAGATTCTTATTGGCTTCTTGAATGCCTTGTTCGATGGCAAGCAGGTCATTGAGGATGTCATCTACTTGAATACAGAGCATCTGGGCAGCAAAGAGATTGACCGCCGGGCTGTCTTTGATGTCTATTGTGAAAATGAAAAAGGAGAAAAGATTCTGATAGAAATGCAGAGAGGGGAGCAACAGTTTTTCAAGGACCGGAGTATTTATTATGCTACCTATCCTATCAGGGAACAGGCTATTAAAGGGGAAATCTGGAACTATGAACTGAAAGCAGTGTATGTGATCGGTATCTTGAATTTTGCCTTGGATGATGTTTCGTCTTCCGGCTTCCGCCATGAAGTGAAGCTGATGGATACAACTACTCATGAAGTGTTTTTTGACAAACTGACTTTTGTGTATCTGGAAATGCCTAAATTCCATAAAACCGAGCAGGAGTTGGATACGTTGTTTGATAAATGGATGTTTGTGCTCAAGAATCTGGCCCGTTTGATGGAACGTCCTACTTCCCTTCAAGAACGTGTGTTCAACCGGCTGTTTGAGGCTGCCGAAATTGCTCAGTTCTCAAAAGAGAACCTTTATGCCTATGAGGAGAGTTTGAAAGTATATAGAGATTGGAACAATGTGATTAATACAGCTATTCAGAAAGGCATTGCAGAAGGTGAATGGATGAAAGCCAAAGCTATTGCAGGAAATTTGAAGAATGCCGGGCTTTCCATAGCTGAAATCGCAAAAGTTACCGGACTTTCGGAAGATGAGATAAACTCCCTTTGATTCCTCGGATAAGAGTATAAAAAAACTCCTCCGATATAGATCAGAGGAGCTGTTCTTTTTGAAGTAAAATTGAATTATGCTTCAGCAGGAGCTTCAGTAGCTTCAGCAGCAGGTGCTTCTTCAGCAGGAGCGTTAGCGGCTTCTGCTTCAGCTTTGGCAGCGGCTTCAGCAGCTTTCTTCTCAGCTACTTTCTTGGCAATTTCTTCATTTACTTTCTTTTCAGCTTCCAAACGAGCTTTTGCTTCAGCTTTCTTTGCTTCATCCAGTTTAGCCTTCAAAGTAGCCAGACCAGATTGTTTGTTGTTCTTCCAAGCTTCGAATTTAGCTTCAGCTTCTGCTTCTGTGAATGCGCCTTTGGCAACACCGCCCAGCAAGTGCTTTTTCATGTAAACACCTTCTTTTGACAAGATGTTACGTACTGTGTCAGTAGGCTGTGCACCGCACATTACCCAATGAAGTGCGCGTTCAAAATTCAAATCTACTGTGGCAGGATTGGTATTAGGGTTATAAGTACCAATTTTTTCAGTAAATTTACCATCACGTGGAGCTCTTACGTCTGCGATAACGATTGAATAAAACGCATAGCTTTTGCGTCCGTTTCTTTGCAATCTGATTTTAGTTGCCATTTCTAAATAATGTTTTTATAATTAATGATTTGAATTAATGCTAATAACCCGTATTAGCGGGTGCAAAGGTAAGACTTTTCTTTTGAATCGCAAAGACTTGGATGAGATAAAATATAATTTTTATAAAAAGGTGAACGGACATAGTGTTAATCACTAGAAAAATTATATATTTGCAACAGTTACAATTTAACTAAAAAATAAAAATTATGATTTCACAAAAATTACAAGACGCAATTAATGCTCAGATTGTAGCCGAAATGTGGTCGGCTAATCTTTATCTTTCCATGTCTTATTTCTTCGCTGCGAAAGGCTATGAAGGTTTTGCTTCATGGATGAAAGCGCAGGCTCATGAGGAGAGTGATCATGCTGATGTGTTGGCGCAATATGTGATGAAACGTGGCGGACAAGCCAAGGTGGGGGCTGTGGATGCTGTTCCTCAGGAATGGGCTTCTCCGCTGGATGTGTTCGAGCATGTATACAAGCATGAATGCCATGTTTCCGAATTGATTGACAAACTGGTAGATGTTGCTTCTGCTGAAAAGGACAAGGCTTCTCAGGATTTCTTGTGGGGATTTGTACGCGAGCAGGTAGAAGAGGAAGCTACCGTTCAGGGTATTTTGGACAAGATCAAGCTGGGTGGTGATGTGGCTTTGTATCATTTGGATATTCAACTTGGCGCAAGAAAATAAGCGAAAGAGAAACGAATGCCTGTTTTTTGTCTTCTGCAGATAAAGATGCAGGTGTTTATCGGAAATAGAAAGTGGGTGTGTCAAAATCCAGTTTTTGGAAATATGAATTTATAATTTGAGCATCCTAAAAGGCTAAAGAAAGGGTCGCATCAAACTCTGTATTGGTACAACCTTCCGCGATAGCGTATAAGCTATAAAAAAGATAGCCGTCCAGATTTTGGGGCGGCTATTTTTGTGTCTGCTTCCATTTGCCCGGAAGTAAATCACGATATTTTTCTATAGAGGTATTGGGAGGCCATGCGGCACAACGGTCTATAATGTCGTATAGGTATTCAAATACGTTTATACCACACCTGTGACAGGTAATGGCCAATGAATAAGTGTTATAATTACTATCTGTAACTTTTCGGAGCAGTCATTTTTGTTTTGACACATTCATCTCCTTGCTTTTTTACAGTATTTCTCTCAGCCATTTTTCTAATTCTCCCGTCCATTGGCGCTTATAGGTAAAGCTGTCGCGGAAGCCCCAGCCGTGGCCGCCGATAGGATAGGTGTGGAGGGAAGCAGGGACTTTATTCTTTACCAGCGCCAGGTAATAGCTCACGCTGTTGCTGACGGGTACAGTTCCGTCATCGCTGCTATGCATGATGAAGGCGGGAGGAGTGTCGCCTGTTACTTGCAGTTCATTGGAGTAAAGTCTCACTAGCTCTTCTGACGGGCTTTTCCCTAAAAGATTGTCACGTGAGCCCTTATGGCAGTTGGACAGATCCATGCTTATGACGGGATAAAACAGGATCTGAAAATCCGGACGCGTTCCGGCTGTATAGTGGGTGGCTGCCGTACTGGCCAGATGTCCGCCCGCAGAGGCCCCCATGATACCCACTTTTTGAATATGCCATTCGTTGGCGTGTTCTCTCATCAGCCGGATAGCCTGATGGGCGTCGCTCAATGGTACATCATGGTGTCCGTTTGGCATACGGTATTTCAATACGGCGTATGTGATGCCTTGTGCGTTGAACCAGTCTGCCATATCGTGCCCTTCGTGATTCATAGCCAGGCGTATGTATCCCCCTCCGGGACAAGCCACGACAGCCAGTCCGTTCGGTTTGGCTGCCGGATAAACGGTAAGGGTAGGCTCGCTGACATTGGAAATCCGGTTGTTCTCTAATTTCTGCTCGGGGGTGGTGATGCCGTTGGAGTTGGGGGCGCCATCGGGCCATAATTCCAACTCTACAGGTTTCTGGGCAGATAATGCGGTAGAGATTGCAAGTAAACTCATTAGTAAGATTCGTTTCATATAGCTTTTATTTTCACGGTATTTGAAAAAGGGTTATTTTTTCTTTATATGCATACTGGCTTTAACCAGCCATATGATCAGGAGGATATAGGCGGCCATTGACAGCACTTCGCTCAACGGGTTGCTCAGCCATTCTTCGTTGATCAGATTGATACCGCCAAAGCGCATGGCGGCACTGACAACCCCCATCAATGCGCCTCCGGCTATGAATCCGGATGCCAGCAAAGTTCCCTTCTCGCCACGTTCGGCGTTCACCGCCTCGTCTTTGCTGCGGGTAGTGACATACCAATTCACCGCTCCACCTACCAGCAACGGCAGGTTCAATTCCAGTGGAATGAACATACCCAGCGCAAAAGCCAGTGCGGGTACTTTGAAGTAGGTCAGCACCAATGCCAGCACAGCGCCTATTCCGTAAAGCAGCCAGGGAGCGCCTACACCGTTCATCAGCGGGTCTATTACGGCTGCCATCGCGTTGGCCTGCGGAGCTGCCAATGCGCCGGTGGAGAAGCCGTAGGTCTTGTTCAGGATCATGATGACGCCGCCCACAGTTGCTGCCGATACCAGTGTGCCGAGGAATTTCCATGTTTCCTGTTTGGCAGGAGTACTGCCCAGCCAGTAACCTATTTTCAAGTCTGTGATGAACCCGCCTGCCATAGAGAGTGCCGTACAAACCACACCACCCATAACCAGTGCGGCAACCATGCCGGTAGCGCCTTTTAGTCCAACGGCAACCATTACTACCGAGGCAAGTATCAGTGTCATCAGTGTCATTCCCGATACTGGGTTAGTGCCGACTATGGCGATAGCGTTGGCGGCTACGGTGGTGAACAGGAATGCAATGCCGGCTACGAGCAGGATGGCTACAATGCTGTGTAATACATTTCCATGCATCACATCAAAAAAGAAGAACAGTAAGATCAGCAGGATGGTGAAGATGGAACCGAAGGCGATCACTTTCATGGAAAGGTCTTTTTGCGTGCGGATGACGTTTGCTTCCACCTTCTTGCCGCCCATCTCTTTGGCGGCCAGTCCCACAGCACTCTTTATAATGCCCCATGAGCGCACGATACCGATCACACCGGCCATGGCGATACCACCGATACCGATACTTTTGGCATATTCCTTGAATATAAGTTCGGGTGACATTTCGCTAATGGTTTGTGTCAAGGCCGGATTCCATGCATTCAGCACTTGGTCGCCGAACAACAGGGCCATACCTGGAACAATAACCAGCCATACCACCAATGAACCGGCACAAATGATAGCCGCGTATTTCAAGCCGACAATATAGCCTAGGCCTAATACTGCTGCACCGGTGTTTATTTTCATCACCAGTTTGGCTTTTTCGGCAACCATCTCACCCCAGCCGCATACGCGGGTGGTGAAGTTTTCATTCCACCAGCCGAATGTGGCTACAATGAAATCGTACAGACCTCCTATTAGTCCTGCAAAAAGCAATGGCTTTGCCTGGCTTCCGCCTTTCTCGCCGGAAACAAGCACTTGCGTACTGGCAGTGGCTTCGGGGAAGGGATATTCGCCATGTTTGTCGCTGACGAAATATTTACGGAAGGGGATGAGGAACAGGATTCCCAAAATACCTCCCAGCAGTGAGCTGACAAACATCTGAAAGAAGTTGACTGTCATTTCGGGGTATTTGTCCTGCAATATATAAAGGGCGGGCAATGTGAAGATGGCTCCTGCCACTATGACTCCCGAACAGGCACCGATGGATTGGATGATGACATTCTCACCTAACGCGTTTTTACGCTTGGCGGCTCCCGATACACCTACGGCGATGATGGCGATAGGGATGGCGGCTTCAAAAACCTGTCCCACTTTTAATCCCAGGTAAGCTGCGGCCGCCGAGAATAATACCGCCATGGCGATACCCCATAGCACAGACCATAGGTTTACTTCGGGATATTTTTTGTTTGGTGACATGATGGGGTGATATTGTTCCCCCGGTTTCAGAGGTCGGAACGCGTTATCGGGCAATCCAACCGATTTTTCTTCTTCTTGTTTCATGTTTCTCTATGTTGTTATTTTTGAAATTTATCATAATAAATGCCCAAAAATAGTGAAAAAATAGAGAAACATCCTCATGATTTGATTAGAATATCTGAAATTTCAATCCAAATGATAGTCTCAGATAGTCATCGGGTTTCAAATAACTGTTGTTGAACGCACTGACAACGTATAAATCGCATGTGCTGATTTCGTAGAATGCGGTGATACTTTTAGAGAACTTCCGGTACTTTTCGGGCACATCGAAACGGACGCGTTGTCCCAGAAAGATATGGGTGCGGATACGGGTGGAAAATCCGTAGTATCCACGGGGATAGCGCTCAGGTTCGCTTGTCCAGAAATCATCGCTGAATACGGTGTTGAAATAGATTCCGGTAGTCAGCGGTTCCAGCGAGAAGTCTTTACCCAGCCAGATACTCCACGGGATATAATTCTGTTTCAAGGTCATGGTCATCTTGAAATGTTTGGATGAGTAGCGGGGGATGAAGCCCAAAAGAAGATCGGTTTCCCATTGGCCTCTTTTTCCATAATCCCAGCCTATGCCCCAGGATAACAGGCCCATTCCACCGGCGTACTGTAATTTGGTGTGGGTGGGGATCAAAGCTTCCCACGCACGCCTGTAACGGTGTACGCGCTTGTCGTATTTATGGTGCCGGTTTGGCATTTGGGTTACAATATCTTCCTCTTGGTTTTGAACGGAAGGAGAGGAGACAAGTATGCTGTCTTTGGATAAGATGGAGTAAAGTGTATTATTTTCTTGGGCTTGTGCCGTAAAAGGCAATAGTGGCCACAATAGGTTCAGAAATATCTTTTTAAAATTCAACTGTTTCATAATCGTAGGTTCCATCTTCTTTAATGGTGAATAATAAGTAGATGCGTTTGTCTATGCAGGGACATTGGAAATACAGAACTCCGTCGTTGAATAGATCATCTACTGCGAATTTGTGTTCATGGCCGTAAAGACAGAACTGGACTTTGGGGAACTGGTTGACGTATAGTTGGAAGATTTTTGCTACATTGTTGTTGAATACAAATTCAAAAGGTTTTACGTGCATTGCGAATACCGTTTTTTCTATTTCAGGCGACAGGTTGTTCAGTTCATTTTCTATAAAATTGAAATCGGGAACCGGTTCCGAATAATCATATTCCATCGCATTGGTATTGAGGCAGATAAAGCGTACATTTCCGGCTGTGAAGGCGAAGTTGGGATCTCCATAAATGGCTCTGTATGCGTCTTCACCTGTACCCAGGCAGTCGTGGTTGCCTAAAAGGCATACGTAGGGCATCTGGAATTTGTTAAATATGTCCCGCATCCATATGAATTCTTTTGTGACGCCGAAATCGGACTGGTCTCCTCCGTGAATGACAAAGTCTATGTCACCACGGGCATTGAGGGCTTTTACAACATCTTCGGTAGAGTTGTACCATCGTTGGGTATCACTGATCATGGCAAAGCGGATTGTTTTTTTGCCTTGCATTTTGTTTTCTATCAACTGGATGTTTTTGTTGGTCAGTTCTCTTTCTCCTGTAATATGTACATCGTATGGATGGGTTTCCAGCATGTCACAGCCACTGAAACAGAGGGCCAGCAGGACAAAGAATAATAGCTTGTTTGTCATTGTTCTCTTAAATTTGCTGCAAAGTACGTTATTTTAATCAGAATAAGAGTGGCTTATTATTGGGGAAAAATGTTCTTTTTTTCTTATTTTTTTGTCTTTACTTGGATACAGGCAGGCGGGGCAGTGTTTTCCGGATATAAAAAGAGGATGTATCAAACTCGAATCTTCTTTTGTTTTGATACATCCTCTCTCTTATGATGTGAGAATTCTATTCTGCAACTGTGCCTTTCGGGGTCATATCACCTTCTATATAAAGACGTGTCATTTCATTTTTCCCGTTTGTGCGGATAGTGATTGATTTCTTGAAATGTCCCGGAAATTTGCCGGCTCCATTATAAGTCACTGTTATCTGTCCACTTTCACCCGGTTTGATGGGCTCTTTAGGATATTGGGGAACAGTACATCCGCAAGATGCGATCGCTTGATGAATGACCAAGGGACCGTCTCCCGAATTTTTGAATTTGAAAACGCAAGTAACTTTCGGGCTAGACTCGGGGAATGAACCGAAGTTATGTGTTGTTTTCTCAAAGGTTATTTCTGCTTCTCCTTGAGATTGCCATACGGCTGCGTATGTGGTTAACCCTATAATCAACAATAATGTTGAAAGCAAAATTTTCTTCATTAGTTCCACTTTTTAAAAATTATCGGGGCTAAATTACTGTTTTTTTTATAAAAGGTCTTTAACTGTTAGTGAAATAAATGGTAAATTAACACCTTTAAAAATAAGGGACAAAGATAATCAACCCTATGAGGGCGGCAAAGATAGCGCAAATCAGTACGGCTCCTGCCGCTATGTCCTTTACGTCTCCGGCTATAGGATGGTAGTCTGGTGATACCAGGTTTACCAGGCGTTCTATGGCTGTGTTGAATGCTTCGGCAGCCAGTACCATTGCAAAGCACAGGAGGATGACAAGCCATTCGGTGCGTGTTATTTCAAACCGGATGCCTGCAATGGTTACGGCGATGATGGCTGTGCAATGTATCCAGGCATTGTGTTCCTTGCTTAAAAAACTACATACGCCTTTCCAGGCGTATGTAAAGCTTTTTAGTCGTTTATGCAGTTCATTCATTTTTTTAAGTTTGGGGTGAGTTTATCCTCTGTTTACCTGTTTTACTCCTTTTACTGTCTTTATCTTTTTTACTAATGATTCCAGCTTTGAAGTATCATCTACCATTACGGTCATCATGCCGCTGAACAGCCCGTCGTGCGAGTCGATGCTGATGGAACGGAGCAGGATATCGTTTTCCTTATTGATAATGGAGGTGATATTTGTCACAATTCCTATATCATCATGGCCAACGATGCGCAGCGTGATGGGGTATTGTTTGCCGTGGCTTTTCCCAGCCCAACGCGCCTTTACGATACGGTAGGCAAAACGTGATTGCAACTCCCGTGCATTAGGACAGTCGGTACGGTGTATTTTGATTCCTCCGCTGATGGTTACAAATCCGAATACATCATCGCCATAGATAGGGTTACAGCATTTGGCTAATTTGAAGTCCAGTCCTTTCAAATTCTGATCAATGACCAGTACGTCCTCTTTGAAGGTCTTGTCGTCCTGTGCTGTCTGCATGCTGAAATTCTCGGCGCTGCGATAGACAATATCTTCCCGGTTTTCCGTTTCCTTTTTCTTCAGTTCCAGGTATTTTTCGATGATGTCGTTCACATCTCTTGTCTCGTTGGCTATGTCCTGGTAGAACTCGGTTACGGTTTTGTATCCCAGCTTTTTTATCAGGCGCATCATCACTGCTTCATCGTATTCCAGTTTGCGGTTCTTGAATTTACGTTCTATGGTTTCTTTGGCGAACTCTGTCTGGCGGGCTTCTATCTCTTTGATGGCCTGGCGTATTTTGGTTCTTGCCTTCGAAGTGGTGACGATGTTCAGCCAGTCGCGTTTGGGTGTCTGGGTGTTTGAAGTCATGACTTCTACCTGGTCACCGCTGTTCAGCGTTTGCTTTAATTGTGCGTTCTTTCCGTTCACCTTTGCTCCGATACACTTGGAACCCAGTTTGCTGTGGATGGCGAAAGCAAAGTCCAGTACGGTCGCTCCTTTCGGCATCTTGTACAAGTCACCTTTGGGGGTGAATACGAATACTTCGTCTTCGTATAATTCCAGTTTGAACTGGTCCATCACTTCCAGGTCACTGTCGGCATTCTCCAGTGTTTCCCGGATGGAGGTCAGCCATTCATCCAGACCGCTTTCTCCTTTTACGCCTTTGTAACGCCAGTGGGCTGCCAGACCACGTTCCGCTATCTCGTCCATGCGTTCGGTGCGTATCTGTACTTCCACCCATTTGCCTTCAGGCCCCATTACAGTGGTATGCAAGGATTCGTATCCGTTACTTTTGGGTACGGAGAGCCAGTCGCGCAGACGTTTGGGATTGGGCATATACATATCGGTCACAATGGAATATACCTGCCAGCATTCTTGTTTTTCCTTGTCGACGGGAGAGTCCAGAATGATTCGGATGGCAAACAAGTCATACACTCCTTCGAAGGGACATTTCTGTTTCTTCATTTTCTGATAGATGGAATGGATGGACTTGGTACGCCCTTTCATGTGGAACTTCAATCCTGCTTCTTCCAGCTTATGCTGTATCGGTTCGATAAAGGCGGCTATGTATTTGTCACGGGAGGCTTTCGTTTCGTTCAGTTTGTCCTTTATATGATAATATACGTCGTGTTCGGTATATTTCAAGGAAAGGTCTTCCAGTTCCGATTTCAGTTTGTATAGCCCCAGCTTGTGTGCCAGCGGTGCGTACAGATAGGCAGCTTCGTTGGCTACTTGGGTGCGTGCTTCTATATTGGGAGTCTCCTTTATCTGTCTCATCAGGTTCACGCGGTCTGCAATGATGATCAGAATAACACGCATGTCTTCGGCAAAGGAGAGCAGCAGGTTGCGGAAATTTTCCGATTCTATGGTAGGGCTTTTGGAGTATAGCTCATTGATTTTCACAAGACCGCGTATGATCCCCGCTACATCCTCTCCATATTCCTGTTGTACAGATGCTAAGGTGCATAAATGGTTCTTTACCGATTCGTGCAGCATGATCCCCAGGATGGAAGCCCGTTTCATCCCAATTTCCTCGGCCACGATGACAGCGGTCTGCATATCTTTGATGATAGGATTCATCCCGAAACAATTTCGTGGCAGGTTACCTTCGGCAACTGCTTTTATGAGGTGTATTTTTAACTTATGGCAATCACCCTTCTGCAAGGTGTCGCCGGATAATTGCAGCAATCGTTTATAGAGGGCGAACAGTTGCTCACGCTCTTTGGCTGTGAAAAATGCTTTTTCTTCCATAACACGTGAAATCTTTTCGAGGGTAAAGGTAGTTTTTTTCTTTATTTATTAGGTAGTGTTCTCGCATTTTTTTGTATTTTTGGGCAATTAATAGTGAAAGAATAAGGTAACAATTTATTTAAACCATATAAAATCATGTACTTATGTTAACACCTGAAGACAAAGACTTATTAGTGAAAAAAGGAATTTCCGAGCAGCAGATTGCAGAACAACTGGCTTGCTTTGAAAAGGGTTTCCCATTTTTGAAGCTGGATGCGGCCGCTTCTGTTGAAAAGGGAATCATGGCTCCCGCCGAAATTGAAATGAAAAATTATTTGGAAGCATGGGATACATATAAGGAAGGTGAGAAAACCATCGTGAAGTTTGTACCCGCCTCTGGTGCTGCCAGCCGCATGTTCAAGAATTTGTTCGAATTCCTGGGGGCTGATTACAATACTCCGAAGACAGATTTCGAAAAGAAATTTTTCGACCATATTCATAGCTTCGCATTCTACAATGACTTGAATGCGGCTTGTATGGATAATACAGGAAAGAATATTGATGCTTTGATGGCCGGGAAGGATTATAAACCTATAGTAGCCAATCTGCTGGAAGCTGCCGGCTTGAACTATGGGGCATTACCGAAGGGGTTGTTGAAATTCCATCGGTATGCGGATGGTGTGCGTACGCCGCTGGAAGAACATTTGGTGGAAGGCGCGTTGTATGCGGCAGGCAGAACCGGAAAAGTGAATGTGCATTTCACCGTTTCTACGGAACATCGTGAATTGTTCACAAAGCTGGTGGAAGAGAAGGTTGCCGTTTATGCAAAGAAGTATGGAGTAGAATATGATGTGTCATTTTCTGAACAGAAACCGAGTACGGATACGGTTGCTGCCGATATGGAGAACAAACCTTTCCGCGATAAAGGCAAACTGTTGTTCCGTCCGGGAGGGCACGGCGCGCTGATTGAGAATCTGAATGACCTGGATGCCGATGTTATCTTTATCAAGAATATAGATAATGTGGTGCCCGATCGCTTGAAAGAGGATACTGTTACGTATAAAAAGCTGATTGCGGGGGTACTGGTTACTCTGCAGAGGCAGGTATTTGAATATTTGGAATTGCTGGATGGCGGTAAATATACACATGCGCAGCTGGAAGAGATCATTCGTTTCTTACAGCAGACTTTATGTTGCCGCAAACCGGATATCAAGGATCTGGAAGATGCCGATTTGGTTATTTATCTGCGTAAGAAGTTAAACCGTCCGATGCGTGTATGCGGTATGGTGAAGAATGTGGGTGAACCGGGAGGCGGCCCGTTCCTGGCTTATAATGCGGATGGTACTGTTTCACTGCAAATTTTGGAAAGTTCTCAGATTGACATGAATGATCCGGCCAAGAAAGAGATGTTCGAGAAAGGTACTCACTTTAATCCGGTGGATTTGGTGTGTGCGGTACGCGATTATAAAGGAAACAAATTCGACTTGGTGAAGTATGTGGATAAGGCTACAGGTTTTATCTCTTATAAATCAAAGAACGGTAGAGAACTGAAAGCATTGGAGCTTCCGGGCTTGTGGAACGGCGCAATGAGTGACTGGAACACTGTTTTTGTTGAAGTGCCGTTGAGTACCTTTAATCCGGTGAAGACTGTGAATGATTTGTTGCGTGAACAGCATCAATAATTCCTTTTTTTATTATAGACTACATGGATTTATACAGATCGGACGATTTGTGTAGGTCCGTGTAGTTTTTTGTGAAATTAATTTATATACCCTTGATTACTAACCTATAATTAAAAAGAATGAACCTGCTGACCTTTATTGCCCCACTGGCTGTGGCGGCAACTTTTATGATGCCGGCCGATGCTGCAAATCACAAAGAATTACCGGCATTGGGAAATACTCATATTCAAGTATTCGACAAAACCCCTGTTTGTTTTCGTCCCGATTCTTTCCCTAATTATACTCCTGCCAATGCTGACGGAGTGATCCGTCTGGTAAACGGGCGTATCATTTTAAAGAAAATAACCTTGCCCGATTATAAAAGGGATGTGGATGTTACCCTGAAAGTAACTGTAGCTTCCAATGGTGACCGTTGGGATAAATCTGGCTCTTGTTTTGTGCTTCCCAAAGAATCGGTGATTAATCTGATGAATATAGCCGAAGGCAAGAGGGCGTTTCCTGCGGTAGACAGTACCAAATATGAAAAAATGATTGGTATTGTTCCGGGTCAGGATTATGTGCCTACCCTTGAACTGATGCGTTTTATGACCCCGTTCGGTGTGGGGTATTATAGTTCGGATAATGATTCTTTGAGCAGCAAGAGGCGTCCTGTATATATCCCGAAATGGGAAAAGAGTGTGACTTGGGTGCAGGATATTACCGATCTTTATCCGGCATTGGAGAGAGAGGCATACGTGGGAATTTATATTGATACATGGACTGCCGAGGGGTATGTGGCCAGTATGGAATTGGATGTGAAGGAGAGTAAGATCACTTGCGACGTGATGCCGGAGCGCCGTGTGAAGCCTTTGATGAATACGGTGTATTATATCGGACAGACTTATCCGGATATTTTCTCACGCAAAGATGTGGTGATGGATTTTGATATGCCGAAAGCTGCCAAGAATGTTCGTTTGAAGTATATTGTAACAGGTCACGGAGGACATAGTGGCGGAGATGAGTTTGTGGAGAAACGGAACATCGTGTCTGTTGATGGCAAGGAGGTGTTGAATTTCATTCCTTGGCGTGATGACTGTGCTTCTTTCCGCCGTTTTAATCCGGCCACGGGAGTATGGCTGATACCACGAGTTGCCGCATATATAGGTGATAAGGGGTATACGACAAAAGAGATTGAAGAACCTTTGGCTTCTTCGGATTTGTCCCGTTCCAATTGGTGTCCGGGTAGCGATGTGATGCCTGAGGAGGCTGTTATTGGTGACTTGTCGGCCGGTAAACATTCTTTTAAGGTAAGTATCCCTGAGGCACAACAGGTAGATGGCAATAAATTGAATCATTGGCTGGTTTCAGCTTATTTGGTTTGGGAGGAATAACTTTTCCCGATTATTAATAGCTGCTGGAGCGGTTTGGATCTTTCCGAATATGAATGGTGAATTTCTTTCGGAAGGATTCAAAGCCTCTTTGCGGTAAATGGACATTATTTGTTTTTTCTTTTCATGCTGCGGATGATTTCTTTGTCCTCCGTGCTTACCCGATAAGATTCTATGATTTTTTGTAGTGCCTTATTGTAAGTAAAGTCATCTAAATGATTTTCCTTCAGATAGTTCATCGTTTTTTGAGGAAACTTGACATAACATACGGATAAAGCCCATGCTACAGCCATCTTCACATAATATCCTTCGTGACTGATCCGGTCCATCCATTGCAATACGTTGTCTATATACTCTTCGTCAATATAATGAGCCATTGCCATTACTACTCCGAAACGTATTTCATATTCTTTGTCGGATTTCATCCGGTCTTCCAAAAATAGCCAGACCCTTTTCTTGTTCTTGTCCACAAACCGTTGTTTGCCGTAAAAGTCAAAGGTGTCACAAACAGACCAACTGTTGATGATGGCAATAAACCGGGCAACCAGTGAAAGATATGCTTCCGTGTCTTTCATTTTCAGATTACTTATTACCATACCTTGTAGCATACGTTCCTCCATATAATAAGTATCCGCAGTCTGTAGATAACTCTCCCAGTCATCTTTGGCAATTTGTGCTCCTAACCGCCTTAGGGCAGGGATGCGGATACCCAATACATTTTCTATTCCCGGATGCAGCGATTCGGTGAACTTTTTATTTCCATTTTCTGCCAGTTGCAGCAAATTTTCTTTTATGGTCAATCCATTGATACGATATTCGTCCATTTTGTTTTTGTAAGATAGGGTTAGATTTTCAGTCCCATGATATAATCGTTCATATAATATCCGTTGCCTATATGGAAATCTCCTTCTGCAACTTTTTCCATTCCCAAATGTTGGTAGAATTGTAAAGCCTTATTGTTACGGTTTACATTCAAATGCATTTCGCAAGGTCCGGGATGGATTTCTTTAATTGCTTTGACGGCCTGCTCAAATAGTGCTTTGCCCAACCGGCAACCTTGAAAACGGGGAAGTACATAGATTTTCTGCAGATGAAATAAATGTTCTCCTTCGGGCTGTATGGAAACATATCCGGCAGCTTCTCCATCTTTGTAAGCTATGTAATAGATGTGCCCTTCCTCTTCCATTTGTTTACGCAGGTTTTTCGGAGAGTACATCCAGTCCATCATGTAATCCAATTGTTCTTTTGAAAGAATTTCCCGGTAGGTAGCTGGAAACACGATCTGAGCCATCTCGTTAATCAACTGAATATCATTGGTCGTTGCCTTTTTTATGGTAAACATGATCTTTATATCTTTTTAGTGTTATAACGAGAGGCAAAGATAAACTTTTTGCAAGAAAAAAAGGGGCTTCCTTTCTTTTTCTTGTTTAAATATTAATTTATGCAAAATAGTAGAACTATGTAATACAAGGTACTTGTATAATACATATATTTGTGCCAAACAAAGTATTATAGATTATGAATGTAGACAATGTACGATCTCAGATGCGCAAAGGAATGCTGGAATACTGCATTTTATTGTTGTTGCACAAAGAGCCGTCATATGCTTCGGATATCATTCAAAAATTGAAAGAAGCCCGGCTCATTGTAGTAGAAGGGACGCTTTATCCGCTGCTTACCCGGCTGAAAAACGATGACCTGCTCTCATACGAATGGGTAGAGTCCACTCAGGGACCACCTCGTAAATATTATAGTCTCACTCCTCAGGGTGAAACATTCCTTAGCGGACTGGAGGCTGCCTGGGAGGAGCTGGCGAATACAGTGAATCATTTAAAAAACAATTAAAAACAGGATACAATGAAAAAGACTTTAACCATAAATTTAGGAGGTACCGTTTATTATATAGACGAAGACGCTTACCATTTGTTGGATAACTATTTAACTAACCTGCGTATTCACTTCTGTCGTGAGGAGGGAGCGGAAGAAATTGTACATGATATAGAATTACGTATCTCTGAGCTGTTTACCGACCGTTTGAATGAAGGTAAACAGGTTATTACCATTGAAGATGTGGAAGAAATCATAGCCCGGATGGGTAAACCCGAAGATCTTTCCGATGAAGAAAGTGGAGAAGCATCGGGTTCGGAAAAACAAAAAGGAACCACTATGCGCCGCTTGTTTCGTGATCCGGACAATAAGGTACTAGGTGGAGTGGCTTCCGGACTGGCTGCTTATATGGGATGGGATGTTACTTGGGTACGTATCATTCTATTGGTTCTTGGTTTCTTTGTTCATGGGGTGATATTGGCTTATATCATAGCGTGGATTATTATTCCTATGGCGCGTACCGCTCCCGAGAAACTCGCCATGAAGGGGGCTGCTATTAATGTGGAGAATATAGGCAAGACTGTAACAGACGGATTTGAAAAAGTGAATGATTATGTACGCTCAGACCGTCCTAGGAGTATCTTGCAAAAGATAGGGGAGGGGATTGTGTCTGTGGCAGGGTTCCTTATCAAGTTCCTGCTTGTTTTCATTGCTATTTGCTGTGCGCCTGTATTGTTTGTATTATTGATTGTCTTTTTTGCATTGCTGATGGCGGCTACGGGACTGATTGCTGCATTGCCGGCTGTGCTTTATGAGGTGCTGCCTGCGGTTAATTGGGCTACGGTGGGTAGCTCTCCGGGGTTGACTGTCGCTATGTCCGTAGCAGGTATTCTGGTTATCGGTATTCCTATTATAGGACTGATACACATGCTGATGCGTCATTTTGGAGGTTGGCAACCCATGTCCATTGTAACCAAAATTATATTTATCGTATTGTGGCTCATCGCGTTGGGAGTGGGTGTTTTCTTTGTACTGAATGATCCAAATATTGCTTCAATGATATCGTATAGTTTATAAAATACACTATCTTTGCAGATGGAAAGTTGGGAATCAAGAGGTGTCTTGTTCTCAACTCTCCGTTTTTTGTAAGGAATATCAAACATATATAAATACTATGACTAAGAAGATTTTATTGCTGGGTTCTGGCGAATTAGGTAAGGAATTCGTCATTGCGGCAAAACGTAAAGGGCAGTATGTTATTGCTTGCGACTCTTATGCAGGTGCTCCGGCCATGCAGGTGGCTGATGAATTTGAAGTGTTCAGTATGCTTGACGGTGATGCGTTGGATGCTGTGGTAGCCAAACACAAGCCGGATATAATTGTGCCTGAAATTGAAGCTATCCGTACCGAACGTCTGTATCATTTGGAACAGGAAGGTATTCAAGTAGTGCCGAGTGCCCGTGCAGTGAATTTCACGATGAACCGCAAGGCCATTCGTGATTTGGCAGCTAAGGAATTAGGATTAAAGACAGCCAAGTATTTCTATGCCAAGTCTTTGGAAGAATTGCAGGAGGCCGCAAAAGAGATTGGTTTTCCCTGTGTGGTGAAACCTTTGATGTCTTCATCCGGCAAAGGCCAGTCTTTGGTCAAGAGCGTGGATGAGTTGGAACAGGCATGGCATTATGGGTGTGAAGGCAGTCGTGGAGATATTAAAGAATTGATCATTGAGGAATTTATTCAGTTCGATAGTGAGATTACTTTGCTCACCGTCACTCAGAAAAACGGTCCTACTTTGTTCTGTCCGCCTATCGGACATGTACAGAAAGGGGGAGATTATAGGGAAAGTTTCCAGCCGGCGCACATTGATCCCGAACATTTGAAGGAGGCACAGCGTATGGCCGATAAAGTGACGGCGGCTTTGACCGGTGCGGGAATCTGGGGAGTTGAATTTTTCTTGAGTCATGAAAACGGAGTTTATTTCTCCGAACTTTCTCCCCGTCCGCATGATACCGGAATGGTGACTTTGGCAGGTACTCAGAATTTAAATGAGTTTGAGTTGCATCTGCGTGCGGTGTTAGGACTTCCTATCCCTGAAATTACACAAGAACGCATAGGGGCCAGTGCAGTGATTCTTTCTCCAATTGCCAGCAAGGAAGCTCCCCGTTATCGTGGTGAAGAGGAAGTTTGTAAGGAGACAAATACTTATCTCCGTATTTTTGGTAAACCTTATACAAAATTGAACCGCCGTATGGGAGTTGTGGTTTGTTATGCTCCTAATGGCAGTGACTTGGACGCTTTGCGTGACAAGTGCAAGGCTGCTGCTGCAAAGGTAGAGGTGTATTAATATCTTGTATTGATGGATATAAAATAAAGGTCCGGGCTTTTCCAAGTCCGGACCTTTTGTTGTTCCAAAGGTGTGCTTCCCTGAAACAAGGTTTTATAGTTTTTCTTTTTAAAAGAAGGGCGTAGGGAGACTTTTTTCTGTAAGGAGTGTGTGGTCTTGTAATCAGATTCATCCTTAAAATATTTTATTCGGATTCCTAAACCTTTCCTGACGTATGGTTAAGGGTTTTCTTCCTGCCTGTTTTATCTCCGCAAGCCTTTGGAGTTATCTCCATAAGCTTTGGAGTTAACTCCATAGCCTTGGGAGATAACTCCAAAGGCTATGGAGATAGAATATATCCGTATAAAAAGGTTTAATCTGAAGATAGAAAAGGCTTATACAATAGGGAGGATATGAGCATTCGTTTAATTCCGTTAGCGGGTTATTGCTTTTTTCATCCCTTCCGGTCCTTTGGACTTCATGAGGCGGAAAGATTGGTTTAGTCATTCTTTCTTTTCTTGGTCCGGATTTGTAATGACTTCTTCGTCTTCCGGATAACTCCTGTTATCTTCTTCTTCCTCGTCAATGAAAAGTTCCGGTTGTTGAGGGCCTTTGTGTCTGAACAATATAGCTGCGGCTATTCCGGCCGCTGCGCCCCCCAAGTGTCCCTCCCAAGAAGTGGTGGAGGAAGCGAACTGCGGGAACATGTTCCATACCAGGCTGCCATATAGAAAGGTGACAAGCAATGACAGGGCTACTAAAGGAACGTGTTTGCGGAGAATGCCACTGAAGAACAGAAAGAAGGCGAGTGAATAAATTATACTGCTGGCACCTATATGCCATCCAGGCTTGCCTATTATAAATGTAAGTATTCCACTGACTATCCAGATGAAAAAAAGTATACCAATGCCCAAATCACGATAAAAGTAGAGCAGACACCATAATAAAAAAAGAAGAGGGAAAGTGTTCGCAAATAAATGTCCCCAATCGGCGTGTATCAATGGAGAAGTGAGAATCCCCATTATTCCTTTGGTTTCTTTGGGATATATGCCCCAGGTGATAAAATCCCAATTCATGACACTTTCCATTGTACGCAGGGTGTACAGAATGAAAAGAAGTAATAACGGAAGAGCAAAAGCCAATAGAATTTTTTGAATTTCAAGTTTCATTTTGTCATAATTATGCTGATTTCTGTGCAATACTACGGATATTTGAGCGAAAAATGAAAAATATTTTGCTATTTAATTTTGCTTTATCCATTTAATTACTAATTTTGAGCGTTGCATACAAAAATAATATGTGACACAAATTGATATGGAAATTTGATTTATAACCTTAAAATAACAACTATGAGTTACTTACGATTTGACAAGACTCTTATGACGAACCTCGGGGAATCATTACCGAAAGAAATTCTCCGCACAAACCGTTCAGGGGCTTACCATTGTACAACCATTGTTGATTGCAATACGAGAAAATATCATGGATTGCTTGTCATTCCGGTGCCTGAGCTGGATGATGAAAACCATGTATTGTTATCGTCGTTGGATGAAACAGTGATACAACACGGCGCTGAATTTAACCTGGGGCTTCATAAGTATCAGGGTGACAATTACAGCCCCAGGGGACACAAGTATATCCGGGAATTCGAGTGTGAGAAAGTTCCTACCACTATATACCGGGTAGGTGGTGTGATTCTGAAGAAGGAAAAGCTTTTCGTTCATCATGAAAATAGAATTTTAATCCGTTATACTTTGCTGGAGGCACATTCGGCCACTACGTTGCGTTTGCGTCCGTTTCTGGCTTTCCGCAGCGTCCGTCAGTATACTCATGAGAACGCACAAGCCAGCCGTGACTATCAGGAGGTGGACAATGGGATCAAGACATGCATGTATCCGGGCTATCCCGAATTATATATGCAATTGAACAAGAAGAACGAATTCCACTATCAGCCGGATTGGTATCGGGGAATTGAGTATCCCAAAGAGCAGGAGAGAGGATATGATTTTAATGAAGATTTGTATGTTCCGGGTTATTTTGAAGTGGACATAAAGAAAGGTGAAAGCATTGTCTTTTCAGGAGGTGTTTCCGAGGCCGGTACCCGTACATTAAAGAGAACCTTTGAAGAGGAGGTGGAAGAACGTACTCCGCGTGATAATTTCCAGCACTGTCTGATAAATGCTGCCCATCAGTTCTTAAATAAACAGGGAGATGAGTTTTATATTCTGGCAGGATATCCGTGGTTTAAATGCCGTGCGCGCGATATGTTTATTTCCCTGCCGGGACTGACATTGGCGATTGATGAAGTGGCTAAGTTTGAAATGGTGATGGAAACGGCCCGCAAGGCAATTCATGACTTTATTAATGATGAGCCTGATGATGTTAAAGTGTA
This sequence comes from Phocaeicola sp. GP0067, assembly GCF_031119655.1. Classification (NCBI taxonomy): domain Bacteria; kingdom Pseudomonadati; phylum Bacteroidota; class Bacteroidia; order Bacteroidales; family Bacteroidaceae; genus Phocaeicola; species Phocaeicola sp. GP0067. Next base: position 45,606 of record NZ_JAVHZY010000012.1, on the reverse strand, counting down.
TGAAATGGAGCATCCTGATGTTTTGCTTTGGGCGGTGTGGTGTATCCAGCAATATGCCAAGATGGTGTCGCGTGACCAATGCCGTGAGAAATATGGTACATTGTTGCAGGACATTATGGAATACCTTCGCCGGGAGAATCATCCGAACCTTTTCTTGCATTCAAACGGTCTGCTATATGCCAACGGAACGGAAAAGGCTATCACATGGATGAATTCTACCGCAAACGGACGTCCTGTGATTCCTCGTACAGGCTATATCGTAGAAATTAATGCTTTGTGGTATAATGCCTTACGTTTTACAAGTGAACTGTTGGGCGAAGGTGGAAACAATAATTTGGCTGAAACGTTAAATGTATTGGCAGAAAAGACGGGAAAGGCTTTCGTGGATACTTTCTTGAATGAGTATGGTTATTTACTGGATTATGTGGATGGCAATATGATGGACTGGAGCGTGCGTCCGAACATGATATTTACTGTAGCATTCGACTATTCTCCGCTTGATGCCCGTCAGAAGAAAGGGGTGTTGGACATTGTGACCAAAGAACTGCTTACCCCGAAAGGGCTCCGTTCGCTCAGCCCGAAGAGTGGCGGTTACAACCCGAACTATGTGGGTCCTCAGATGCAGCGTGATTATGCTTATCATCAAGGTACCGCATGGCCTTGGCTGGCTGGCTTCTATTTTGAAGCTTACCTTCGTATTTATAAGATGAGTGGCATAGGATTTGTGGAGCGTCAGCTGATAGGCTACGAAGACGAAATGACTTCTCATTGTATTGGCTCTATACCTGAACTGTTTGATGGTAACCCGCCTTTCAAAGGTCGTGGAGCTGTATCATTCGCTATGAATGTGGCAGAGATATTACGAGTATTATATTTATTGAGTAAATACAATTATTGAAAGGAGGGACCTGTATGAAAGTATTAATGTTTGGATGGGAATTTCCTCCCAAAATATATGGTGGTCTTGCTGTAGCATCTTACGGTATAACAAAAGGTCTGAGTCTGCAAGGTGATATGGAAACAACCTTCTGTTTGCCCAAACCTTGTGGCGACGAAGAAAAGTTTCTGAACATTATAGGCATGAACCAAGTGCCCATTGTGTGGCGTGATGTGGATTATGATTACTTAAAGTCACGTCTTTCGACTTCGACTCCGGAACAGTATTATGCTTTCCGTGATCATATCTATTCTGATTTCTCATATATGCACGTCAATGATCTGGGGTGTATGGAGTTTGCCGGTGGCTATCCGGGAAACCTTCATGATGAGATCAATAACTTTTCTATTATTGCCGGTGTGGTTGCGCGCCAGCAAGAATTTGATATTATCCATGCGCACGACTGGCTGACTTATCCGGCTGGTGTGCATGCCAAGCTGGTAAGTGGCAAACCTTTGTGCATCCATGTGCATGCTACTGATTTTGACCGTTCGCGCGGTAAAGTGAATCCTACAGTATATGCTATGGAAAAGAATGGCATGGATCATGCCGACTGTATTATGTGTGTGTCCGAGCTGACCCGTCAGACTGTTATTCACCAATATCATCAAGACCCGCGCAAATGTTTTGCCATGCACAATGCCGTTTATCCGCTTTCGCAAGATTTGCTGGACATTCCTCGTCCTGATCACTCGAAAGAAAAAGTGGTGACTTTCCTGGGGCGTATCACGATGCAGAAAGGACCCGAGTATTTTGTGGAAGCCGCCGCATTGGTCTTGAAGCGTACCCGTAACATCCGTTTTGTAATGGCAGGATCGGGAGACATGCTGGACGCCATGATCAATCTGGCTGCGGAACGAGGTATTGCAGACCGTTTTCATTTCCCGGGGTTCCAGCGTGGGCGTCAGGTTTATGAAGCATATAAAAACAGTGATGTATTCGTAATGCCTTCCGTGTCAGAACCTTTTGGTATTGCTCCTTTAGAGGCTATGCAGTGCGGAACTCCTTCTATCATCTCAAAGCAATCGGGTTGCGGTGAAATTTTGGATAAAGTAATCAAGACAGATTATTGGGATATCAACGCTATGGCCGATGCCATCTATTCTATTTGTACGAATCCTTCTCTTTTCCAATATCTGCAGGAAGAAGGAAAGAAAGAGGTGGATGGCATTACATGGGAGAAAGTCGGCTTGAGAATCCGTGCCCTCTATGAGCAGGTGTTAAAAAACTATGGTAAATAATAAAACAATAACTAGGATATGAAAACAATATGTCTTTATTTTGAAATACATCAAATTATCCATCTGAAACGCTATCGCTGTTTTGATATAGGCCGTGACCATTATTATTATGATGATTATGAAAATGAGCGCGGCATCAGTGATATAGCCGAACGCTCGTATATTCCTGCGCTGAGTGCGTTGATTGAAATGGCAAAGAATCACGGTGATACTTTCAAGGTGGCTTTGTCTATCTCGGGTGTGGCGCTGGAACAGTTGGAAGTGCATGCGCCCGGTGTAATCGAGTTGTTGCATCAGTTGAATGAGACCGGATGTTGCGAATTCTTGTGCGAACCTTATTCTCACGGTCTTTCCTCATTGGCTAATGAAGATTGTTTCCGCGAAGAAGTGGAACGTATGCGTACCAAGATTAAACAAATATTTGGCAAGGAGCCGAAGGTATTCCGTAACTCCAGCTTGATTTATTCGAATGATATTGGCGCTACGATAGCCGATATGGGCTTTAAAGGTATGTTGACTGAAGGCGCGAAACATATTTTGGGTTGGAAGAGCCCGCACTACCTGTATCATTGCGCCATGAATCCGAACTTGAAGTTATTGCTTCGCGATTTCAAATTGTCTGATGACATCAGCCTGCGTTTCTCTAATTCCGAATGGAATGAATATCCGTTGTTTGCCGACAAATATATAGATTGGATTGCAGCTTTGCCGGAGGAGGAGCAGGTTATCAATATTTTCATGGAACTTTCTGCTTTGGGTATCGCCCAGCCATTGTCTTCCAATATTTTGGAATTTATGAAAGCACTGCCTGTCTGCGCAAAAGAAAGAGGGGTTACTTTCTCTACTCCGACCGATATCATTACCAAACTGAAATCTGTGGATCAGGTGGATGTTCCTTATCCTATGTCATGGATAGACGAGGAACGCGATATCAGTCCGTGGTTAGGCAATGTGATGCAGCGTGAGGCTTTCAATAAACTTTATAGTGTGGCAGAACGTGTTCATTTGTGCGATGATCGCCGTATTAAGCAGGATTGGGATTATTTGCAGGCAAGTAATAATTTCCGCTTCATGACCACTAAGAATACCGGTATTTGGTTGAATCGTGGTATTTATGATTCTCCGTATGATGCTTTCACCAACTATATGAACATTTTGGGTGATTTTATAAGTCGTGTCAATTCGTTGTATCCGGTAGATATGGATAACGAAGAATTAAATTCGTTGCTTACTACCATTAAGAATCAGGGCGAGGAATTGGTGGCTTTGAACAAGGAAGTGGAGAGATTGCAGGCTAAACTGGAGAAAGCTGAAGGCAAAAAGGCTCCTGCCGTAAAGAAAGAACCTGCTGCCAAGAAACCGGCGGCGGCCAAGAAAGCGACGGCAAAGAAGCCGGTTGCCAAGAAAGCTGCTTCGAAGAAAGAAGAATAACAGAAATATAATATAAAGGACTTAAGAATTCACCGTTGTGCTTTCGGAAAACTGGTTTTAAGGTTGTAAGAGGCGGAACGGTGTTTTTCTATATAAAAGTTTGCTGCATTGAATATTTTATTTACCTTTGCCAATCTCAGATACGAAAAAACATGAAACAATTGTGCCAGAATAAACATACGATACGTTTCCGCTATTGGAGCCGGAAGAAGTACGCTATGTTTTATAGCTTGGGCAAATATGTAACTATTGGTAATCTGAAAAAGGAGATTGCCGATGTATCGTTGGGTAAACAGGCAAATGTTTGCACGGCATTCTCTGTTTGCTCTTCCGCACGGAAAGAGGATGCTGGAGAGGAATATGAAGAAGGAATGGCCCCTGTTGAATCCATGTTGCAAATGCTTCGGATCCAACTGCCTCAACCACAGGTGGCTGACGTGATTTGTCTTTTTTATTTAAATAAATATTTGTTTGCCGGAAAGATGTGCCATGCATCTTTTCGGCTTTTTTTGTCTTAATATGAACTGTATATGATGCTGAATGAAATAAGAAACAAAGTGTTGGGCGGTGAGAAGATTACCGTAGAAGAAGCCCGTTGGCTGTCCTGCCAGGCAGAGAAACAGGATTTGTATGATGCGGCTCATGAGATAACACGGGTTCTGGCTTCTCGGAAATTCGATATGTGTTCCATTATCAATGCTAAATCCGGTAAATGTCCTGAGAATTGTAAATGGTGCGCACAGTCTGCACATTATAAAACAAAAGCGGATGTTTATGATTTGGTTGGGAAGGAAGAATGTCTGCGCCATGCTTTGTATAACGAAGCGCAGGGAGTATCCCGTTTTTCTTTGGTGACCAGCGGCAGGAAACCGGGTAGCCGTAACATGGACCGGCTATGTGAGACAACAGAGTACATGCGTGCGCATTCGCATATTCAGTTATGCGCTTCTTTAGGATTACTGGATGAAGCGGAATTGGAACGGCTGTTTAAGGCAGGCATCACCCGTTATCATTGTAATCTGGAAACGGCTCCCTCTTATTTTTCATCTCTATGTTCTACTCATACACAAGAACAGAAAATAGAAACGTTGCAGGCAGCACGCAGGGTGGGGATGGATGTATGCAGCGGAGGAATCATCGGCATGGGCGAAACAATGGAACAGCGTATTGAGTTTGCTTTTACACTGAGGGAATTGGAAGTACAGTCTATTCCTATAAACCTGTTACAGCCTATACCCGGCACTCCATTGGAAAAAATGGATCGTCTTGCAGAGGCGGAGATTCTGACAACCATCGCTTTATTCCGTTTTATCAATCCCACAGCCTTTCTTCGTTTTGCCGGAGGGCGTTCACAGATGAGTGTGGAAGCTGTAAAGAAAGCATTGTATATCGGTATTAATTCTGCCATTGTGGGAGATTTGCTGACTACATTAGGTTCCAAAGTATCAGAAGATAAAATATTGATAGAAGAGGCCGGGTATTCGCTTTGATACATTATAAAGTTATTATAACAATAAGGAAATAATATATGGAAAATTTTGACAGGGAGCATTTATGGCATCCTTATACATCGACTACTCATCCGCTGCCCACTTATAAGGTAAGGCGGGCGGATGGAGTATATATAGAATTGGAGGACGGAAGATGTTTGATAGAAGGGATGTCTTCGTGGTGGTGCATGGTACATGGATACAATCATCCGGTATTGAACCAAGCGCTCAAGGAACAGATAGACCGTATGAGCCATGTCATGTTCGGCGGACTGACACACGATCCGGCCATCGAATTAGGCAGGTTGTTGCTGAAGATTGTTCCTCCCCGTATGCAGAAAATATTTTATGCTGATTCCGGTTCGGTTGCGGTAGAAGTGGCACTGAAAATGGCCGTGCAATATTGGTATGCGCAAGGGAAGGAAAAGAAAAATAATTTTGTAACTATTCAGTCCGGATATCATGGAGATACGTGGAATGCCATGTCCGTTTGTGATCCGGTGACCGGTATGCATCATATTTTTGGCCCTACATTGCCTGTGCGTTATTTTGTTCCTGCTCCTCGGTCGCGCTTTGGCGGAATCTGGTATGAAGAGGATATAGAACCCTTGAAGGAAATATTGGAACAGCATCATGAAGAAATGGCTGCATTGATTTTGGAACCTATTGTACAAGGGGCGGGCGGAATGCGTTTTTATCATCCTGAGTTTTTGCGCCAGGTAGAGAAACTTTGCAGGCAATATCGTCTGTTGTTAATCTTTGATGAGATAGCGACAGGTTTCGGAAGAACAGGGAAACTGTTTGCTTGGGAGCATGCAGGTGTCCAGCCCGATATCATGTGCATAGGTAAGGCACTGACCGGTGGATACATGACTTTTTCTGCTGTCCTTGCCAGTGATGAGGTGGCTGATACCATTTCCGGCGGTTATCCGGGAGTCTTTATGCACGGCCCTACTTTTATGGGAAATCCGTTGGCTTGTGCCGTAGCGAAAGCATCCGTGGAATTGTTGCTTTCATATAGTTGGGAGGAAAAGGTAAAGGCTATTGAATCACAATTGAAGAGGGAGCTGGCTCCTGCTGCTTTATTGCCGCAGGTGGCTGATGTGCGTGTATTGGGAGCTATCGGGGTTATTGAAGTGAAGAAACCGGTAGATATGGCTTTCATGCAACGTCGTTTTGTCGAAGAAGGAGTATGGGTACGTCCTTTTGGAAAACTGGTGTATATCATGCCGCCTTTTATAATTCAGCCGGAAGAATTGAGCAAATTGACGCATTCACTGGTAAAGATAGTAGGAGAATTAAAAGAATAAGTGATAGTATTGGGAAAAATAGAAAAAATGAATTCATTAACAGACTGGGAAAGAGAATTAGCCCTGCTTGAAAATAAAAGTAATCTTCGTAAGTTGCCTGTTATCCGCCATTTGGGAAGAGAGGTGGAGGTGAATGGAAAAGTGATGCTTAACCTTTCATCCAACGATTATCTGGGATTGGCTGCTTACCTGCCATTACGTACGGAATTCTTGCAAAGTCTTACTCCCGACACTTTTCTTCCTTCCTCTTCATCCTCTCGGCTGCTGACAGGAAATTTTAATATCTATGTTCAGATAGAGGATTTGCTTGCCCGACTGTTTCGGAAGGAAAGCGCGTTGGTTTTTAATAGTGGTTATCACATGAATGCCGGTATTCTTCCTGCAGTGAGCGATGCTCGTACATTGATTCTTGCCGATAAACTGGTACATGCCAGCATTATTGACGGCATTCGTTTATCGGCGGCCAAGTGTATCCGGTACCGGCATAACCGATATGACCAATTGGAACAGTTGCTGGTTTCCAATCATGCCGGGTATGATAGAATAATTATTGTAACCGAAAGTATTTTCAGTATGGACGGTGATGAGGCCGATCTCCGCCGTTTGGTCACTTTGAAGCAACAATATGATAATGTATTGCTGTATGTGGATGAAGCGCATGCTGTAGGGGTGCGGGGGATACATGGCCTGGGGTGTGCGGAAGAACAGGATTGTGTGGCTGACATCGATTTTTTATGTGGAACTTTTGGTAAAGCGTTGGCCTCAGTAGGAGGCTATATTGTTTGTTCGAAGACCATCCGTGATTATTTGATCAATAAAATGCGTACATTCATATTTACAACGGCTCTTCCTCCTGTCAACTTGCTATGGACATTCTTTATCCTGGAGCATTTGGACAGTTTCAGCTTCCGGAGGGAAAGGTTGAAGAGAATATCCTCTCTTTTGAAAGACGCGTTGGTAAAGAAAGGCTACGCTTGTCCTTCTACCAGCCATATTCTGCCAATGACGATAGGCGATAGCGGTGATACGGTGTTAAAGACCGATTTCTTGCAGCGTAAAGGTTTTTATGCGTTGCCGGTGCGTCCTCCCACTGTGCCCGAAGGAACATCGCGTATCCGTTTTTCGTTGACAGCGGATATTACTGAAGAAGAAATAAAAAGTCTGATAGAATTGATATGAAACATTATTTTATACAACAAAAGCATCTTCCCCGATTGACACTTTTTTTTGCCGGTTGGGGAATGGATGAATGTCCTTTCATGGATTATTGCCCCGAAAATAGCGATCTGTTGGTTTGTTATGATTATCGTTCGCTGGATTTTGATTTCACGTTGTTGCAGGGTTATCAGGAGATTCGCCTGATAGCCTGGTCTATGGGAGTATGGGCCGCGTCTATGGTATTGCAGGATATGGACTTGCCTATTTGTGAGCGTGTTGCTTTGAATGGCACGGTAACTCCTGTCGATGATTTGAAAGGTATTCCGCAGCAAGTTTTTGAAGGAACACTGGAAGGCTTGAATGAGGTTGCGCTGGAAAAGTTTATCCGCAGGATGTGTTTGAAAAAGGAGAATCTGGAAACATTCTTGTCGAAACGTCCGCAACGTGCGGTAGAGGAACTGCAAGAAGAGCTTCGGAGGATTGGAGAACAGGTAAAATCTTGCGCTGTTCCCAGTTTTGCATGGGAACGGGCTGTTATAGGCAAGAATGATTTGATTTTTACGGCGGTCAACCAAAGAAATGCATGGACAGGGACGGAAGTGGCAGAGTATGATATTCCTCATTATTCAGAAGAAATAATGAGAGATTTGCTATGCCCGTCTGTTATTTAAAACAAAAACGTATGATTAATAAGCAATTGATAACCCGTCGCTTTTCCCGCGCTGTAGAGAGTTATAACCGTGAGGCGGTGGCACAAAAGCAGATAGCATACCGCATGAGTGATATGCTAAATCATTATTTGCCCCGTCCGTGCAGCCGGATATTGGAAATTGGTAGCGGGACGGGCTTTCTTACCCGCAGGTTGATGGAAACCCTCCATCCTGAAAAACTGGTGTTGAATGACATTTGTCAGGAGATGAGTTCTTGTTTCACCGATTTGTTGGGAAGCGGGCAGGCTACCTTTCTGGCAGGGGATGCCGAGTCCCTTCCTTTTCCAAAAGGACAGGATTTGATTGTATCATGCTCGGCATTACAGTGGTTTGTTTCTCCCGAGCTGTTTTTTGAACGTTGTAATACTTTGTTGAAGCAGAAAGGATATTTTGCTTTTACTACGTTCGGCAGGGATAATCTGAAAGAAGTTGCATCGGTTACCGGCAGCGGTCTTCACTATCGTTCTTTAGAGGAATTAGAAGAAGCGCTGCGCATATACTATGAGATCGTGAAGGCTCATGAGGAACGTATCTGTCTGACTTTCGGTACTCCGCTCGAAGTGCTTTATCACTTGAAACACACCGGGGTGGCTGCTGTCAGGCAACAAGCGTGGACTAAAAGGGATTTGCAGGATTTCTGTGACAAGTATGCCCGTTTGTTCAGTGATGGTCGTTCGGTGACTTTGACTTATCATCCTATTTATATTATTGCAAAGAAAAGACAATAGAAATAAAAAGAATCATGAAACAGAATGTATTTTTCGTAAGTGGTATTGATACAAATATTGGTAAAAGTTATGCCACGGCCTATCTGGCACATCTTTGGAACAAACAAGGATGTCGTACTATTACTCAAAAATTCATACAGACAGGAAATCCGGAAGGTTATTCGGAGGATATTGAGTTGCATCGTCGTCTGATGGGGATGGAGTATTTGCCTGAGGATGAGCAGGGACTTACCAAACCTGAAATATTTTCTTATCCGGCTTCTCCCCATTTGGCTTCACGAATAGATAACCGCGCCATTGATTTTGATAAAATAAAGCATGCCACGGAGGTGCTGAGTGAGCGCTATGATGCTGTTTTAGTAGAAGGAGCCGGGGGGCTGATGGTGCCGTTGACAGAAGATAATCTGACTATAGACTATGTTCAGGAATCGGGTTATCCCTTAGTTTTTGTTACTTCGGGACGATTGGGAAGTATCAACCATACATTATTGAGTTTTGAGGCTATAGAACGGAGAGGGATAAAGCTTCATACAGTGATGTACAATCTGTTTCCCGAAGGAGAGGATAAAATCATTCAAGCAGATACAGAAACTTATATTTGTCGTTATATAGAGAAGCATTTCCCGGATACAGCATTTGTGAAGGTACCTTGCTTGTAATTCATCTTTCTTGTTTATGATGTGTTTACCTGATAAAAAGAGGTTGTTCTACATCTGACGACCTCTTTTTATTAGTTGTATCCATAATTTTCCGCTTAAGTTATAGTATGATTTTTACTTTGTGGAGTAGTTTTGGCCGTGTAATGAGTTATTTCTCCTGTTCTGCATTGTACAAGGCGATATATCCGCGTTCTTCTGTACGGATGCGGACGGCATTCAAATGCGTCCTTGACATGTTTTGCCAATGCCTTTTACATTGCAATAGGAAAGCCATTCGATTTTGGCTTCGAGCAATGCTTCTTTTACGTCCTCGAATTGGGTCTTACAGATAATAGCTTCAATTTTTTTATTGTTGTATTTGTATTTTGTATATAATGTAATCTTTTTACCTTCTAAAAAACTAATACTTTGTTGTTATCCTTGTCTGGTTATGCTCTTTATGATTAAAAACTTAGCCCGAAAACGAAATAAGCCCCTTCAGTGCGTGGGTTTACGGTGACTTTTGCAAAAGCTGGAACGGAGAATGAATCGGTGATTTTTATTTCCTTGGCGGCTCCCATGCTGATGTCGCATACGGTGAAACCGTTGGAACCGTTGCATACAGGGGCTTCGGAATAGTTGTAAAAGTCTGTGCCCCACGGAGTCGCTCCTATTTCCGCTGTCCATTCCAGCCCTGCCAGTGTGAAAGGTACGGTAGCCGAGATATAGGACGAATAGGCTCTGTTTCCTCCGTTATTCACTCCGTCGGTTCCGGCGAAATTGGTATACCAGTTCAAGGCCAGCGGTCCGAAGTCATAACCTATTTGTGCCTCGAAGGTATGGTTGGTATTGTGTGAGCCGTAATGAAAATACCCCGGTCCTCCATTGAACCAGTAATCTGTGACGGAGATACTGAAACCTCCTGTGGCGTAGCCTAATGTGAGGTCAATCTCTTTTGTATCTTCTTTTTCGATACCTGCTGTTCCCCATGCAGACAATGAGAACCCTTTGTAAGAAACTGACAACGTGGGTTGGATACTGACACCTCCTAAATCTTGGCCACGCCAGATGTATCCGCTTACGAGATCGGCTCCTGCGCTGGCTTCCACTTTGTCCTGCGCCATGCCCATTGCCGGAACAGCTATTGCCAAGGCCGACAGAAATGTTGTTTTTCTAAAACTCTTTTTCATTGCTTTTTACCTTTTTAATCCATAATAGTGAGTTTGTTATATCTCGTATGTATTTGTTTTTCTTGTAATGGCTTGTGCTTGTTATGTGATAATACTTCAACGAATTCTATATTGGTTCGTTCGGGAAAAAGCGGATGATTCTCCAGTTTCGGACCTATTGCCGGCAAATTTACATCTTTTATATCATCTATGAAAACCACTAAATGTGGATTTCACATACAAACAAATGTTCTTTTGTATTCTTTTCCATCTACTGTGATTGTTTTTGCCAACATTTTGCCGTCCGGGGTATTTATTTGTCTGGAGTTGGCAAGCAGGGGAAGATCCATGTCCACTGTTACTTCTTCTACCAGCTCGTTCTCCGTATGCAGTTTTAGGACATAAGGTGCTTTAGGGTGTTTACGTATATATAGTCATTACCTGCTCCCTGCATCTTTGTGAACTTGATTGTTGTTGCCATTTTGTCTATAATTTCTTCTGTTATTATTTCCTTTTGTCTTAATTTAGTGCAAATATATATCTTGTTGATGCTTTATAAATTTGAGCCTGTATTCTGTTATGGAACATATAGTTTAGGTAATATTTTGTTGGTTATTCAGTGTCGTATAATTGGTATCATATATAATTAAGGTGGATGATTGATGTAACAAGATGATAATATATTATCTTATTTTTATATTATTTTGTTACCTTTGCATCCTGTTGGATAAAAAAGAGATTTGTAATGCAGAATATTATTGCGATAGAAAATGGTGTGACCCGCCATCCGCTGTACCGGATGAAGGAACCGGTGAATATGACACTTGCCACCGGAGAACATATAGCTGTTGTGGGGAGAAACGGGGCAGGAAAAAGTATATTGGTAGATACGATTACAGGCCGGTGGCCGTTGTTGATGAACGAAGTGAAGTATGATTTCTCTCTTTCTCCTTCGAAGATGGCATACGAGAATATAAAGTATATTGCTTTCCGTGATTCATACGGAGATTCCGATGGAAATTACTATTATCAGCAACGATGGAATGCCCATGATTTGGATGAAACCCCACTGGTACGTGATTTGTTGCCCGAAGCGACCGATTCAGGTCTGAAAAAGGCTTTGTATGAACTGTTTGGCATAGAGAGGATGCTGGATAAACATATTATTCTGCTTTCCAGTGGTGAGTTACGTAAGTTTCAACTGACAAAGACTTTGCTGAGTAATCCGCGTGTACTGATTATGGATAATCCCTTTATCGGACTGGATGCGAAGACGAGGGACCTGCTTCATACATTGTTGGGCGAACTGACTAAAGTAACCCATTTGCAGGTAATCCTTATCTTGTCTAAGTCCGATGATATTCCTGCTTTTATTACTCATGTTATTCCTGTGGAAGACAGGGTGTGTGGTAAAAAGATAACTTTGCAGGAATATTTGGCGGTCCGTAAGCCGATACCGGAACGGATACTTTCCGAAGAAAAGGAGGCACGGATTCTGAATTTGCCTTACGGCGGTGATTTGTATCACACCGAGCACGTAGTTGATTTGAACAAGGTAAGCATCCGTTATGGCGAGCGTACCATTTTGAAAGATTTGGACTGGACAGTGAAAAGTGGCGAGAAATGGGCTTTGAGTGGAGAGAACGGTTCAGGAAAGTCTACGTTGTTGAGTTTGGTCTGTGCGGATAATCCGCAGAGTTATGCTTGTGATATTACCTTGTTCGGCAGAAAACGCGGTTCCGGAGAAAGTATTTGGGAGATAAAGAAGCATATAGGATATGTCAGTCCTGAGATGCATCGCGCTTATCTGAAGAACCTTCCTGCCATAGATATTGTGGCAAGCGGACTACATGATTCTGTGGGGTTGTACAAACGTCCGCGTCCCGAGCAGATGGCGGCTTGTGAATGGTGGATGGATATTTTTGGTATTGCAGATTTGAAAGACCGGAATTTCTTGCAGTTGTCCAGTGGCGAGCAGCGTCTGGTGTTGTTGGCCCGTGCTTTTGTGAAGGATCCTGAGTTGCTTATTTTGGACGAGCCTTTGCATGGGTTGGACTTGTACAACCGCCGGTTGGTGAAAGATGTGATAGAAACTTTCTGTCGTCGTAAGGACAAGACCATGATTATGGTGACACATTATCAGGAAGAGTTGCCCGCATGTATAACTAACTTTCTTTTCTTGAAGCGGAATTAAAAGTTCTTTTTCTAAAGGTACGTTCCGGGCAGACGGAAGACGACAGGTTAAACGATAGTGCCCTGTCGCTTTCCGGACAAGCCGGGATGTTGGGCTGAGTACAAATAATCCTACTGTTCGTTTCATAAATATAGCATTGAAATTTTTAAAAGAAAACGAATCATGGAAAACACATTAAAAAAGCCTATGACAGGCATTATTCCTCCTTTAGTGACTCCGTTACTGGATAATGACAAACTGGATATTGATGGTTTGGAAAGGTTGATAGAACGATTGATAAAAGGAGGAGTGCACGGATTATTTATACTGGGTACCACCGGAGAAGCGCAGAGTATCAGTTACCGGCTTCGCCATGAAATGATAAAGGAAACTTGCCGTATCAATGCCGGAAGACTTCCGGTTCTGGTTTGTATTTCCGATACATCAATTGTAGAAAGTATTCATCTGGCACATGTAGGGGCCGAGTGTGGTGCTTCAGCCGTAGTTTCCGCTCCCCCTTACTACTTTGCTCCGGGACAGCCTGAACTGGCCGAATTTTATGAGGACCTGATTCCTCAGTTGCCGTTACCTATCTTCTTGTACAATATGCCGTCGCACACGAAAGTGAATTTTGCTCCGGCTACTATTCAACGCATTGCCCGTAATCCTCAGGTGGTGGGATTCAAGGATAGTTCGGCTAATGCCGTTTATTTCCAGTCCGTGATGTATGTCATGAAGGACAGACAGGATTTCGCCATGTTGGTGGGACCGGAGGAAATTACGGCAGAGTGTGTGTTGCTGGGTGGACATGGGGGGATCAACGGAGGTGCCAATATGTTCCCGGAATTATATGTAGATCTTTATCATGCTGCGGTAGCGCGTGACATGGAAACCGTAAGTCGGCTGCAACCCTTGGTGATGCAAATCAGTAGCAGTATTTATACCGTGGGGCAGCATGGCTCCAGTTATTTGAAAGGATTGAAATGCGCGTTGTCTTTATTGGGCGTTTGTGATGATTTTGTTGCGGCTCCTTTCCATCGCTTCAATGTTCCGGAACGCGAGAAGATACGCAAGGCGTTGGAGGCACTCCCTTTTTGTCCGGAATTGAAACCTTAAATGCTCGGTCTGTATGCATATCATTGATATAATCGTCTTTTTGTTGTTTACCGGCGGAGTCGTGGCCTTCGGTTGTTCTTTCTTTAAGAAGAAAGGTACCTCCGAGGAGTTCACTTCTGCCGGAAGAAGTTTGCCCGGCTGGGTGGTGGGGATGTCCATTTTCGCCACGTATGTCAGCAGTATCAGTTATCTGGGATATCCGGGAAAGGCCTTTTCGGGAGATTGGAATGCATTTGTATTCAGTCTTTCTATTCCTATCGCCTCTTATTTTGCGGCTCGTTACTTTGTGCCTTTTTACCGGAGTCAGGACAGCATATCGGCTTATAGCTTTTTGGAAAACCGTTTCGGTCCTTGGGCACGTATATATGCTTCGTCCTGCTATCTGCTCACCCAGATAGCACGTACAGGGTCTATTCTGTATTTGTTGGCGTTGCCCATGAATGTATTGTTGGGATGGCATATCCAGACCATTATTGTTGTAACCAGTGTGGCTATTGTGCTTTATTCCATGTTGGGTGGCATGAAGGCTGTCATTTGGACAGAGGCCATACAGGGAATTATTCTGATCGGAGGTGCGTTGGTATGTATGTTTATTTTGCTTTTTGATATGCCCGGAGGTCCGGTGCAGACTTTCTCCATCGCCATGGAAGATGGTAAATTCAGCTTGGGAAGCTTTGGAAGCAGTTTAAGTGAGTCCACTTTTTGGGTGTGTCTGATTTATGGTATATTTACTAATTTGCAGAACTATGGTATAGACCAGAGTTATGTGCAACGTTATCATACGGCGAAGAATGAGAAAGAGGCTAAGTTTTCGGCCTTGTTCGGAGGATATTTGTTTATTCCCGTTTCGGCCGTTTTCTTTATGATAGGGACTGGGCTGTATGCGTTCTATAAAGTGCATCCGGGGATCTTGCCCGACGGGGTGAGGGCGGATTATGTCTTTCCGTTTTTTATAGTCAATGAGTTGCCGGTGGGGTTGACAGGCCTGCTGATTGCTTCTATCTTTGCCGCAGGTATGAGTACCATTGCGACCAGTGTCACTAGTTCGTCTACCATCATTCTGACGGATTATTATCAGCGGTTCCGCAAACATGCCGGAAACAGGGAGCGGATGTTGGTGCTGAAACTCTCCAGTGTAGGAGTGGGAGTGGCAGGGATTCTGGTGGCTTTTGCCTTTATGAGTGTGCAAAGTGCGCTGGATGCCTGGTGGGCGTTGGCGTCTATTTTCAGCGGAGGCATGTTGGGACTGTTTCTATTGGGGTATATTTCGAAGAAGGCACGTAATTTTGATGCGGTACTGGGAGTCGTTTGTGGAGTAATTCTGGTTTGTTGGATTGTGATATCCCCCTTTGTACATGCCAATCTGGCTATCGTGTTCGGGACGTTGCTGATATTTTTGGTGGGATTCCTGAGTGCTAATCTGCTTAATAAGAGAAGGTGTAAGTAGAATAACTTAATTTTATAAAACTCAACTTTATAGAAAAGAATTTTTCATCTGAAACTTGACATTCTTCATTGACAATAAGAAGGCCGTATCACTTTTGAGTAATGATACGGCTTTTCTGTATTTGTCGGTTACAATCTGTAACCTTTAGAATGTTCATTTTGGTTTTGATTCACTCTCCGGTTTATTAATCGTTTCATCGTTCTCCTTATCAGATAAATCTTTTCAGCTCATTGACCCTGTTTAATGCGGCATTGAAATCTTCCACCAGTTCTTTCATCACTTCGTCTACCGTCTGTAATTTATGTATGCATGATGCGACTTGTCCTATTTCCAGTTCACCTTCGAATAAATCTCCTTCAAAGATTCCCTTTTTGGCACGTCCTTTTCCTAACAAAGTGCGTAGTTCATCCGTTGTTGCGCCACGGCTTTCCGCTTCTTCTACTTGTTTGAAGAAATCATTCTTGACCAACCGGACGGGAGAGAGCTGTTTCAATGTCAGTTGGGTATCTCCTTCATTCAGTCGCAGACACCGGTCTTTGAATGTGAAATGAGCAGAACTCTCTTCGGTTAATGCAAAGCGCGTGCCTATTTGTACCCCGTCGGCCCCCAATGCCATAGCAGCCAGTATGCTTTCTCCCGATCCGATACCTCCGGCAGCTATCAACGGCACAGTGGTGATCTGTCTGACGGCTGGAATAAGACATAGGGTGGTCGTTTCCTCCCGTCCGTTATGTCCTCCTGCTTCGAATCCTTCGGCTACGATGGCGTCTACACCTGCTTCTTCACATTTGGCGGCAAACTTGGTGCTTGCCACTACATGGGCCACAATGATTCCATGCTCATGCAGGTGTTCTGTCCAGGTCTTTGGATTTCCGGCAGAGGTGAAGACGATTTTCACACCCTCTTCTATTACCATATTGATAAGGATGTCTATTTCGGGATACATCAGCGGAATGTTTACTCCGAAAGGTTTGTCTGTCGCCGCTTTGCATTTCTGTATGTGTTCGCGTAAGGTCTCGGGATGCATGGAGCCTGCTCCTATCAGTCCCAGTCCTCCGGCGTTACTTACTGCGGAGGCTAGTCGCCAACCGCTACACCATACCATTCCTCCCTGTATGATGGGATACTTTATTCCAAAAAGATTGCAAATTCTGTTCATATGTAATAATTTAATAATTTGTCTATTTGCTAATGTACCAATAACTATGTGGGACATAATACAGCCGATTAGCACATTGACAAATTGTTCATTATACAAAACAACTAACTTTTATTGAATGTTTTAGGGAGAAAGTAGTGAAAAAAGGAAAAATTCTTAGAAATTTTAAGGTTTGTAGAACAGAAATGGTCTATCTTTGTTCTCAGAATTAAAATTGTATATTTATAAACGGATAAAAAACATGTTATTACAACTGCTATTTGTACTTGTCGCTATTATTGTAGGTGCCCGTCTGGGAGGTATCGGACTGGGAGTGATGGGAGGTGTGGGCCTTGCCATATTGACCTTTGTTTTCGGACTTCAACCTACCGCTCCCCCTATTGATGTGATGTTGATGATTGTCGCCGTTATCTCTGCCGCCTCTTGTATGCAGGCTGCCGGCGGACTGGACTATATGGTGAAATTAGCAGAACGGTTGTTGCGTCGTAACCCTTCACAAGTGACTATCCTGAGTCCGTTGGTTACTTATCTGTTTACTTTTGTCGCAGGTACGGGGCATGTAGCCTACTCTGTGCTTCCTGTCATAGCCGAGGTGGCTACGGAAACTAAAATTCGTCCTGAGCGTCCTTTAGGCATTGCCGTTATCGCCTCGCAACAGGCTATTACCGCCAGCCCTATCTCTGCCGCTACCGTAGCGTTGCTGGGATTGCTGACAGGATTTGACATCACTCTGTTTGATATTCTGAAGATTACTATTCCCGCTACATTAATCGGTGTGTTGGTGGGAGCTTTCCTTTCAAAGAAGGTGGGTAAAGAGTTGTTGGAAGATCCCGAATACTTGCGCCGCTTGGAAGCCGGGATGATTGATACAAAACATGTGGAGCTGAACGATGTGAAGAATATGTTTCATGCCCGTATCTCGGTGATAATTTTTATTGCCGCCACGCTGTTGATAGTGTTGTTCGGTTCTATTCCTGCCATGCGTCCTGTGTTCAATGGTACGGCTTTGGATATGCCGGCTATTATTGAGATTTTGATGTTGTGTGCGGCGGCTGTTATTCTTCTCATTTCACGTACGGATGGAATTAAAGCTACACAAGGCAGTGTGTTTCCTGCCGGGATGCAGGCGGTAATCGCTATATTTGGTATTGCATGGATGGGAGATACCTTCATTAATGGAAACATTACGGAACTGACAGGCTCTATTGAGGGGATTGTGCGCCAAATGCCCTGGTTGTTCGGTCTGGCATTGTTTGTCATGTCCATTTTGCTTTATAGCCAGGCTGCTACGGTGCGTGCCATTGTGCCGTTAGGAATAGCACTGGGTATTTCTCCGATGATGTTGATTGCTTTGTTCCCTGCTGTCAACGGATATTTCTTTATTCCTAATTATCCTACAGTAGTGGCAGCTATAAATTTTGACCGTACAGGAACAACAGGCATTGGAAAATGGATTCTGAATCATTCGTTCATGATGCCTGGGATGGTGGCCACCATTGTTTCTATTGTGGTAGGTCTGCTGCTGGTACAGGTGTTCTAGAAAGGAAAGGGGGTAGGTGTATTCGGACTTGAAGATGAGTGATCTTCTGCCTGTAACATTTATAATGATTCGATGTATAACATATATATCATCGGCACATCTTCTTCTTTGTGTGAACAAAATTTCCAAATAATTATTATAGTAATAAAACCTAAACTTGAAAAGATTATGAACGGATTAAGAAAACTCAGCCTTATGGCGGCAATGCTGGTATGTACCACATTGGCTGCTGTCGCCCAAAAGCCTAATATCCATATATTGGCTACAGGGGGGACTATTGCCGGAACAGGCGCTTCGGCTACTAAAACAAATTATACTGCCGGGCAGGTGGCTATCAGCACATTGCTGGAAGCGGTTCCCGAAGTGAACAAAATAGCCAATGTGACCGGGGAACAGATTGTAAAAATCGGTTCTCAGGACATGAATGATGCCGTATGGCTGACGTTGGCCAAGCGTATCAACGAGCTTTTCAGCCGTGGAGATGTGGACGGTATCGTGATTACTCACGGGACTGACACGATGGAAGAAACCGCCTTTTTCCTGAACTTGACTGTGAAGAGTGACAAGCCTGTTGTATTGGTAGGAGCCATGCGCCCCTCTACGGCCATGAGTGCGGACGGACCGTTGAACTTGTATAATGCAGTAGTTACTGCCGCCGCCAGGGAATCACGGGGTAAAGGTGTCGTAATTGCCATGAACGGTTTGATTTTGGGAGCCCACGGAGCCATGAAGACCAATACAGTGGATGTACAAACTTTCCAGTCTCCTAACTCCGGTGCGTTGGGATATGTATTGAATGGTAAGGTTTTTTATAATATGGAATCTTTGAAACGCCATACCACCGGTTCCGATTTTGATGTGGCCCACCTTGACAAGCTGCCGAAAGTAGGTATCGTTTACAGTTATTCCAATGTAGAGGCTGATGTTATGATCCCTTTCCTGAATAATGGTTACCAAGGTATTATTCATGCCGGTGTGGGGAATGGCAACATTCATCAGAATTTGTTTCCGATGTTGGAAAAGGCCCGTCAGCAAGGTATTTTGGTAGTGCGTTCCAGCCGTGTTCCTACCGGACCGACCACATTGGATGCCGAGGTGGATGATAATAAATATCAATTCGTGGCTTCACAAGAGTTGAATCCTCAGAAAGCGCGTGTGTTGTTGATGTTGGCATTAACTAAAACAAAAGACTGGAAGAAGATTCAGGAATACTTCAACGTATACTAGTCCATCCGGCACTTTTTCTTTTTATCTCTTTTTCTTTTGCGCGCATAAAAGAAAAAGAGAATACATTATAACCTAAAACTTTGACTTATGAAAAGAATAATGTTAGTATGCCTGACAGCCCTTGCTGTCTCAGGCACTTACCCTTTATATGCCCAATCTTCCGGAAGTGATTTCATGGCCGGTGACAAAAGTCTGTTTGAAGAAGTCACCGGTATCAAGAAGAAAACGGACAAGTTCAATCTCTATCTTAATATGCACGGTGATTTCAATATGAAATGGAACGACTCCGGATTTGATCAGGGCGCATTCGAAATGAAGCAGCTCCGTATCGAAATGAAGGGAGATATCAATGATTGGTTGAGTTACCGTTACCGTCAGCGTCTGAATCGGGGTAACGATGGTTCCGGCAATATAGATAATGTACCTACCAGCATAGATTGGGCAGGAGTAGGCATCAAATTAAATAAGTTCTCATTTTTTGCCGGAAAGCAATGTGTCTCGTATGGTGGTATAGAATTTGATTTGAATCCGATTGATATTTACGAATATAGTGACATGATAGAGCACATGAGTAACTTCATGACTGGTTTGAATGTGGCATACAACTATAATTCTTATCAGCAGATACAATTTCAGGTATTGAACAGTCGGAACGGACCGTCCGAGGAGATGTATGGGGATTTGGAACGTACCAAACTGCCGTTAGTTTATACCTTGAACTGGAACGGAAATTTCCTGGATGTTTTCAAAACCCGTTGGTCTGCCTCTGTTATGAACGAAACGAAGGGCGAAAAGATGTATTATTACGCTTTGGGTAATGAATTTAATTTCAGCCCTAAATGGCATGCCTATTTTGACTGGATGTATTCTCGTGAAGGAGTAGACCGTAAAGGGATTATAACTAACATCGTAGGAACTGATAATCAGGCACACAATGCTTTTAATGCCGAATATATGTCCTATGTGTTGCATGTGAATTATCGTTTTGCCCCAAAGTGGAACTTGTTTGCAAAAGGAATGTATGAAACTGCTTCCGTTTATAAGGCAAGTGATGAAGTGGAAAAAGGGAAATATCGCACGGCATGGGGATATGCAGGAGGTATAGAATTTTATCCGATGGAGAGCAATCTGCACTTCTTCCTGGCATACGTGGGGCGTTCCTATAAATATACCGATCGTGCAAAGGCGTTGGGTGAGGATAATTTCAGTACCCATCGTGTGTCAGTGGGATTCATTTGGCAGATGCCTGTATTCTAGCTCATGCTTTCCTTTTTTGTTTGTTATGAAGAATCGGCAGGCAACTTGTTGCCTGCCTGCTATTTATCATGAAAATGTCTTTCTTTTATCAGAGTTAAAGCCGTTACCTTTTTTATCATACACGTCATAAATCAGCCTGGCAACTTTTCATGAATGGGTTACAGAGTTTCCTGACTTTATCTGATTCGGGAATATTTTTCCTGTTTATTGTATGGACCGGAGATTTTTCTTTCCGAAAAACTTATCAATAATCAATGCGATAGCCCCATCGCCCGTCACATTACAAGCAGTACCGAAACTATCCATGGCAATGTAAAGTGCTATCATCAAAGCCTGTTCACTTTCTCCGAATCCCAGCATGGAAGACAGGATCCCCAATGCAGCCATGATGGCTCCTCCCGGTACTCCCGGTGCAGCTACCATCGTGATTCCCAGCATAAAGATGAATCCTGCAAACATGGGGAAATCAAAGGGCATTCCTTGCATAATCATCAGTGCCAGTGCGCAAGCAACAATCTTCAACGTGCTTCCCGACAGATGAATTGTGGCACATAGCGGAATGACAAATCCGGCTATATCCTCCGTGACCCCATTCTTGACAGTCTGTCGCAAAGTCACCGGAATGGTGGCTGCCGATGACTGTGTGCCCAATGCTGTGAAATAGGCAGGCATCATCTTTCCCAGTAGTTTGAACGGATTCCGATGTACAAACAGCGCTGCAATGGTATATTGAAAAACCAACAGGAAGATGTGAAGCAGGAAAATGACTCCGATGATCTTGATAAATACCACCAGAATGTTATATACTTGTCCGGAATGGGTCATATTCAGGAATATACCGAATATATAGATAGGCAGTAGGGGCAGAATCACCGTCTGGATGGTTTTGACTATGATTTCTTTGAAATCGTTACATACGTTTTTCAGCGCTGTACTATCCAAATGTGCGATGCCCAGACCTAGTGTGAAGGCTAAAATCAAGGAAGTCATCACATTCATCACTGGGGGGATGGCTACAGTGAAGAATGGAGAAATATCATGTGCCTCGCTAATTTGTTCTATCGGTGCTCCCGGAGTAATCATGGAAGGGAAAAAAGTCACTCCGGTGAAATAAGACAGGAAACCAGAGAACAACGTGGCGCTGTATGCTACCAATGTCGTTATCACCAGCATCTTTCCTGCCTCCTTACCGATATCGGCAATGGCAGGAGTGACCAGCCCGAGAATAATCAGTGGAATGATGAAACCCAAGAACTCGCTGAAGATTCCGTTGAAAGTCACAAATACTCTGACCAATTCGCCGGGAAGAACGTTTCCGAATCCTATACCCAATGTGATGGCGATGATAATTCGGGCTAATAAGCCGATTTTTAACCTCTTCATGATAATGTGTTATTATTCAAATTGCAAAGATAGAATTATTGAACAAATAACCTATCAAATTGTTAAATATAAAAAGAATAATTTATGGAAAAGGCAGATATAGGATTAATCGGATTAGGTGTGATGGGGCAGAACCTTGCTCTGAATCTTGCCAACAAGGGATGGAAGGTTGTAGTATGGAACCGTACCGTTCCTGGAAAAGAAGAAAATGTAGTGGAACACTTTATAGCCAACCGCGCCAAAGGAAAAGGCATCATAGGCAGTAATGAACTGACAGATTTTGTCGAAGCACTGAAAACTCCGCGTGTCATCCTTTTGATGGTACAGGCGGGTCCCGCTGTCGATGAACTGACGGGCAAGCTGTTTCCTTTGATGGAAAAGGGTGATATCCTCATTGACGGAGGCAACTCTTATTATGAAGATACGGAACGTCGTGTAAAGGAACTTTATGATAAAGGTATGTACTTTGTAGGTTGCGGCATTTCAGGAGGTGAGGAGGGTGCTTTGCATGGAGCGTCCATCATGCCCGGTGGTGCGCAAGAGGCATGGCCAGTCATTCAGCCGATGCTGAAAAGTATTGCGGCAAAAGCTGAGGATGGTACTCCGTGTTGTGAGTGGGTAGGTCCCGGTGGCGCAGGCCACTATGTAAAAATGGTGCATAATGGCATAGAATATGGGGATATGCAGCTGATTGCTGAAACTTATTTCTCCATGAAGCACCTGCTGGCGTTGAAGAATGAACAGATGGCGGATATTTTTGAACAATGGGACAAAGGACGTCTGCATAGTTACCTGATAGAGATTACTTCGGCCATTCTGCGTCATAAAGAAGAAGGAGGCGATTATTTGCTCGATAACATTCTGGATGCTGCGGGACAAAAAGGAACGGGTCGCTGGAGTGTCATTAACTCCCTACAACTAAATACACCACTGGACGTGATTGCCGAGGCGGTTTTTGCCCGTAATCTGTCGGCAGAGAAGAACTTGCGCGTGCTGATGTCCAAACATTATATGCATGTGGAGAATCATCCGGTATATAATTATCAGGATACGGTGATCGGATTGGAAAGTATCTTATATGCGGCTCGTCTGACAGGCTATGCGCAAGGGTTTGCTCTGATGTGCACTGCCAGTGAGCAATATGGCTGGAAGTTGAATCTTTCCACTATCGCGCTGTTGTGGCGCGCCGGATGCATTATTCGTTCTGCTTTTCTGAACGACATTGCCGAGGCCTATCACCGTGCACCGGGATTGTCGCATCTGTTGCTGGACGAGCATTTCGGACGGGAAGTAATGGAAGCCCTGCCCGCGTGGAAGAAATACATCGGTGTCATGTTGAGAGAAGGGTTGCCCGTACCTGTACTTTCCGCAGCGTTGAATTATTTTCTAGGTCTGACCACCAACCGTTCCCCAGCCAATATGATTCAAGCGATGCGTGATTATTTCGGAGCTCATACCTTCGAGCGTGTGGACAGTCCACGGGGGGAATTTTTCCACGAACATTGGGAAGACAACTA
This sequence comes from Phocaeicola sp. GP0067, assembly GCF_031119655.1. Classification (NCBI taxonomy): domain Bacteria; kingdom Pseudomonadati; phylum Bacteroidota; class Bacteroidia; order Bacteroidales; family Bacteroidaceae; genus Phocaeicola; species Phocaeicola sp. GP0067. The sequence goes on along the minus strand of NZ_JAVHZY010000012.1, from coordinate 21,975 downwards.
TTGATATGTCGCAACACAAAGCATTATACATTCATTTTTAAAAGAAAGAATCATGAGTTTACCACATAGTTTATTTTTGGTCATCTTCGGTGCATCCGGTGATTTAACCCGGCGCAAACTGATGCCTGCCTTGATAAAGATACATAACGGGAAACGCTTCCCCGAGCATTTTGCCATTATCGGCTGTGCCCGTACTGCATACACGGACGAGACCTATCGTGCCTATCTGAAAGAAGAACTGATAAAATTCGGTTTTCTTACTAAAGAGGAAATGGAAACATTGGACGATTTTCTCTCTACTGTTCATTACCAGTCCATGGACCCAGCTGACGAAACCACTTATTTTCTGTTGAATGACCGTTTGAAGGAGCTTTCGCCTCAATATGAGAATAATGGGAACTATTTGTTCTATCTGGCAACTCCGCCCTTGCTTTATGAATTGATTCCGAAATGTCTGCATGATGCGGGCTTGTTGAAAAAGCCTGGATTAAAGCGTATCATTGTCGAGAAGCCTTTCGGATACGACCTGGCTTCCGCTCAGAAACTAAATAAAATCTATGCCGCTTATTTTAAAGAAGAGGATATCTACCGCATCGATCATTTTCTGGGCAAGGAAACGGTGCAGAATATTATGGTGACCCGTTTTGGAAGTACTATTTACGAACCGATATGGAACCGTAACTATATAGATTATGTAGAAATCACTGCGGTGGAAAATATGGGTATAGGTACTCGCGGAGGATATTATGACGGGGCGGGAGCTCTGCGCGATATGGTACAGAACCATTTGATGCAGTTGCTTGCTATTACTGCCATGGAACCACCAGCCAAGTTTGACAAGAATGGTTTCCGTAACGAGGTGATCAAGGTCTACCAATCCCTTCGTCCGCTGACTGATAAGTATATCCGTGATAATGTCATCCGCGGACAATATATTGCTGGTGATGACCGTATCGGTTATCGTGAAGAAAAGAATGTTCGTCCTGATTCCCGTACAGATACCTACGTGGCGATGTGTCTGTATGTGGATAACTGGCGTTGGCAGGGAGTGCCTTTTTATATCCGTACCGGAAAGCAGATGCCTACCAAGGTGACCGAAATTGTGGTTCATTTCAAACCTGCTCCTATGCAGATGTTCCAAATGAAGGAAGGCTTTTACAAAGGTGAGGAACTGATTATCCGTATTCAACCCGACGAGGGAATTCTTCAGCGCATAGCCATGAAAGAACCTGGTGCCGGTTTCTATATGGGAACCATGGAGATGGACTTCAGCTATGACCAGCACGATCAGGAAACGGGGGATGCGTATGTACGCCTGTTGGAAGACAGTCTGGTGGGTGATCCTACACTTTTTACCCGTTCCGATGCTGTGGACGAGAGCTGGACTTACTTTGATAAGATTCTGGATTATTGGAAGAAGCATCCCGAAACTCCTCTTTATGGGTATCCTGCAGGAACATGGGGACCGAAAGAAGCGGATGTATTGATCAACCGCAGTCATTCCGAATGGACAAACCCGTGCAAGAATCTGACACATTCCAATTTATACTGTAAATTGTAAGTCGTCATCTGTGGATAGTAAATTTAAAACAGCAAACTCTAAGTAATAAATAGTGAATAAGATGATTGACCATAACTTTTATGCGTCGCCTGTACAAGCGTCGCAAACCTTGATAACTCATATATTGGAAGCGATGGATAAAGAGCTTGAACGGCCTTTTACCATTGCTCTTTCCGGAGGAACTACTCCTGCCACACTTTTTGAGGTTTGGGAGCGTGAATATGCCGCATATACCCCTTGGTCCCGTATTTATTTCTATTGGGTAGACGAGCGTTGTGTGCCACCTGGCGATGATCAGAGCAACTTTGGCTTGGCCTATCGTCTGTTGTTTAGTAAGGTAGGTATTCCTGCCAGTCATTACTATCGTATTGTGGGTGAGGGCGCTCCCGAAGAAGAAGCCAAACAGTATTCTTCCATAGTCAAGACCACCGTTCCGACCGTGGACGGTGTGCCTGTTTTTGATTTTGTATTATTAGGGATAGGAGAGGACGGGCATACATCATCCATTTTCCCCGACCATCAGGAACTTCTTACCGCCGGGGAACCGTATGAGGTGTCCGTCAATCCTTATAATAAAACAGTGCGTATATGCATGACGGGACGTCCCTTGATAGAAGCCCGGCATACCTGTTTTCTAGTGACGGGCGAGAACAAATGCAGTATTTTGAAAGAAATCCTTGATAAAAACAAGGAAGGGGTCTATCCGGCATCTTATATTTGGCATCATGCACGTAATCCGCAACTGTATGCATCACTTGTATCATAATATTTCTTTTAGATGAAGAGTTTAAACGAAAATAACTTTCTAGATGGGAAATGAATCAACTATGGATGCTATGTCTCCTATAGATATAAAAAAAGGAGCAACGCCTTGCTCCAACCTTTGTTAACCTTAAATCTAATACTATGAAAAACACAATGCAAAGGTACGGATATTTCGGAAATTTGCAAGATATTCTCTTCATTTTACAGGTTGAAACAATGTTATTTAACATAGAAAGGCATCCTGTTTACAGCTATTTGCAAAACAGGATGCCTTCACTATAATCCATTAAGACTCTTTAATAAGCGTGTCCGTCTTGTTCCAGTTCCTTTGCTGTAATGGGCTTGCGGTCTATGGCACGCCAAGCATAAATAATATAGGCCAGAACGAAAGGTACCAGAATGGAAACGTATGCCATGGTGCGCAGGGTAAATTCGCTGGAGCAACTGTTTGCCAAGGTCAGCGAACTTTGTAGATCGGCTGTGGACGGGTAATAAGCCGTATTATTATATCCCGCACAAAGCAATAAAGCTAATACAGTCAATACAACTCCTATTCCGGTAAACCAGATACCATTGGTCGCAGTCTTGCTGAAGACAGCCCTTCCGATACCCCAAAGTACCCCGACAACGCCTGATAGGAACAATACCAGCAATAGAGGCATATCCATCAGATTGATGAAATACTTGTAAGGTTCCATATAAACTTCTTTTGTCTCGGGATTTACAGCGAAACCATCAGCCAATAAAGTACGGATAACAAATGCCAGAAATAGAATAAGGAAAGGAATAGCATCTGTTATAAGCTGACGGCGGCAGCGGGGGATTAAGTCTTTATCCCGGATGTTATTGATAAAATAAAGATTGCCCAAAAGGCGGGCCAGGAAGAATACGGCAAATCCCAAGACCAGATTCCAAGGATTGGTCAGCGCATCCAGTCCGTGCCATCCGTTTGCCCAACTGCTGATGACAGGCATCAACTCATTACCCATGTTTCCTTTATTAACCAGGAAATTGGAGCCGGTAAAGAATGTGGCTACCGCACCTCCCAGCAATAGAGGCTCTACAATACCATTTATAACCAGAAACCATTGGTAAGTATGTTTGCCCAGCAGATTGCCCAGCTTGGACTGGAACTCGTATGAAACAGCTTGCAATACGAAACTGAAAAGAATAATCATCCACAACCAGTAAGCACCGCCAAAGCTGGTACTGTAGAACAGCGGAAAAGAAGCGAAGAAGGCGCCGCCGAAAGTGACAAGGGTGGTAAAAGTAAACTCCCACTTGCGTCCTGTGGAGTTTACCAGCAAGGCACGTTCTTCGTCATTGCGTCCCAGCGTGAACAGCAAAGAGTTGCCACCCTGCACAAAGAGCAGGAACACCAACAAAGCACCCAGTAACGATACTAGGAACCACCAATAATTTTGTAGAAATATATAGTCCATAATATTCTAAATTAAAAATTGAGAATTGAATATTGAAAAATAGAATTAGAGAAACTTGAACTAAAAAAAGAATGACTTGCTGGCGGAATTAATCTCCTGTATGTAGCCCATTTATTGCGCAGCCTGAATTATTTCCGCCTGTTTCATTTATTCCTTAATTCTTAATTCCTTCCGGTCCTTTCTTGATGGCCTTCAGCATGATACCTATTTCAGCAAAGAGCAGAACGGTAAACAATAGAAGGAAGATAAAGAAAGTAAGCTGTACGGAACCTGTCTGCAATTTGGAGATGGCTGCTCCTACAGGCAACATATCCTGTATGGCCCATGGCTGGCGCCCCACTTCGGCTACCACCCAGCCTGCCTGACTGCCGATATAGGCTAGTGGAATAGTCCACAAAGCCACCCGTTGTAACCATCGCATATCAGCCAGCTTCTCTTTTTTCGATACAATCAGTACTATAATAAAGAACAGGATGAAATAACCTCCCAGCCCTACCATGATCCGGAATGACCAGAAAGTAAGTCCTACATTAGGAACCAGATGGGCGGGATCCTTGATATATCCGTAACCAAAATATTTCACGTTTTCGTCCAATGTCTTGCGAGCTGCTGCGGCACTTGCTTCGTCACCTGCCTTATGCGCTTTGCGGAATGCATCCAGGGCGGCGATGGCAATCTGTCCGCGTTTAATTTTCTCTTCGGCCGATAAAGCCGTTGTACCGTCGGGCATCTGATAACCACCTTCCAGCAGATTGTTGATACCCGGTACATAACCGTCTATGTCGTGAGTGGCAAGGATAGAAAGCATTTTGGGGATTTTCAAATCGCCTGCAATGGTGAAGGGTACTCCGTTTCCGCCATCGTGCAATCCTTCAGCGGCAGCCATTTTCATAGGTTGCACTTTGGCTACCTGTACTCCCGAAATATCCCCCGTCCATGCAGTGACGAGAGAGGCGAACAAACCTACGGCGGCGGCAACTTTAATACTGCTCAGAGCGAACTCCTTCTGACGGTTGCGCAGTAAATACCAGCAACTTATTCCTACTACAAAAACGGCTCCCAGTATCCAGCTGCTTAACACTGTGTGGAAGAACTTGGCGATAGCCATGGGAGAGAGGGCGACAGCTGCAAAGTCCACCATTTCATTTCTTACTGTTTCGGGATTGAAAGCCATCCCTACGGGGTATTGCATCCAGGCATTGGCGACCAGAATCCACCAAGCGGAGATCGTTGCTCCCAGTCCGGTGAGCCAGGTGGATGCCAGATGGAAACGCTTGCTCACTTTGTTCCAGCCGAAGAACATGACGGCAATGAAAGTGGCTTCCATAAAAAATGCCAGGATTCCTTCGATAGCCAGTGGGGCTCCGAAGATATCGCCCACAAACCAGGAATAGTTACTCCAGTTAGTTCCGAACTCGAATTCCAGAATCAGACCGGTGGCAACACCTACGGCGAAATTGATTCCAAACAGTTTCATCCAGAATTTAGCTGTGTTCTTCCAGAATTCCTTACCTGTTGTTACATAAAAGGTCTCCATGAGCCCCATTATCACAGCTAATCCCAAAGTGAGAGGTACGAAAAGCCAGTGATACATGGCCGTTAGAGCGAACTGTGCTCTTGACCAGTCAATTAATGAAGTGTCAATGTTTTCAAACATAACTTTCTGATTTATTTAAATGTTTATGGATTTGCCCGTTCTATTAACTCCTCACCTACATACTGTTGCTTCTCTTCCGTTGTCTTCCCGCCAAGGAAGGAGGGAAAGAAGAAAAGTTTTAGAATAAAGAACATGATGAATAGTTTGATAAGAATAATCGTCCAAAGGGTACGTCCCAAGGTCATCTCGCGAAAGCCGTCGCGATAGAATATCCAGATGCGTGTCAACAAAGAATCATTCATAAATTTATCTTAAAGTTGTAATAATTACAAAGAAAAACACTTTATCGGTAAAAAGCAAGTTTTTGTCCATAGAAATATTCCACAAATCTATATTTATTGCTAAAAAAATCACAGTCCTCTACTTTTGTACAAACAAATTAAATAGTAAAAAGGATGAGACAACGAGTAGTATATTTCGTAATGATTTGGGTCGCGGTCACTTCGGTTTCCGCGCAAGAGGCCAAAAAGTGGACGCTGGACGACTGTATTGACTATGCATTGGAGAAAAATATCCAATTGCAGCAGGACAAAATCTCACTGGAAGAGAGTTCTGTAGACGTGAAAACCGCCAAAGCCGCACTATTTCCCAGTCTGTCGTTCAGCACAGGACAGAATGTGACGAACCGTCCGTATCAGGAAACCAGTAACACGGTAAGCGGAACGGAAATCATCAGTAGTGACAGTAAAACCACTTATAATGGAAACTATGGTCTGAATGCACAATGGACATTGTGGAATGGTAACAAACGGTTGAATGCCATCAAACAAAAGAAGACGAGTCAGCAGATTGCAGGGCTTACCGTAGCCGAAACAGAAAACTCTTTGCAAGAGCAGATTGCACAAATATTCATCCAGATACTTTATGCCGACGAGTCGGTGAAAATTAACCAGAACACCTTACAGGTGAGCCAAGCTACATACGACAGGGGCAAAGAACTCTTTCATAAAGGAAGTATTTCAAAAGCCGATTTGGCACAATTGGAATCACAGGTAGGCAGTGACAAATATCAGTTGGTGATCTCCGAAAGTTCCTTGCGTGACTATAAATTGCAGTTGAAGCAGTTGTTGGAGCTGGATGGTACGGAAGAAATGGATTTGGTTCTTCCCGAACTCGCCGATGAACATGTTTTGCAACCGTTACCTGCTCAGGAGGATGTTTATCAGCAGGCTTTGGCATCACGTCCGGAAATTCAAAGCAGCAAGTTGAGCATAGAGAATTCCAAATTGGACATATCAGTGGCTAAAGCCGGCTATCTCCCTACCATCAGTCTGAGTGCATCTACGGGGAGTATGACAAACAGTGCCAGTGATAATAGCTGGAGCAAACAAATGAAATATGGCTGGAATAATATGATAGGATTGAATATAAACATTCCGATTTTTGATAATCGCCAGAACAAAAGTGCTGTGCAGAAGGCACGTTTGCAATATGATAGTAGTCTACTCGATTTGATAAACAAGCAAAAGGAACTCTATAAGAATATAGAAAGTCTGTGGTTGGACGCTACTAATGCTCAAGAGCAATATGCGGCGGCTGAGAGTAAGCTGAAAAGTAGCCAGGCCAGTTATGAGATGGTCAGCGAGCAATTCAACTTGGGAATGAAGAATACCGTAGAGTTGCTTACCGAGAAAAATAACCTGCTCAGTGCACAGCAGCAACGTATCCAGGCCAAGTATATGGCTATCTTGGATCGGACTCTACTGAACTTCTATGCAGGTCAGGATATAAAATTATAATCATAACGCTATACATATTATATTATGGAAAAGAAGAAAATGATCCTTACTACAGCGGTAGCCGTAGTGGTCGTGGCAGGCGGTTACTGGATGCTTGGCGGACCGGAGGGAAAAAGTACGGTCGATTTCGCAACGGAAACCGTAACGAAAGGTAATGTCAGCAATTTCATTACTGCTACCGGAACCATAGAGCCGGTGACAGAGGTGGAAGTGGGTACGCAGGTATCTGGTATTATTGACAAGATTTATGTGGATTACAATTCTGTGGTAAAGAAAGGAGAATTGATAGCCGAGATGGATAAAGTGACACTGCAAAGTGAACTTCAGTCGGCAAAGGCCACTTATGACGGCAATGAGGCCGAGTACGATTACCAAAAGAAATTATATGACCGCAACCGTAAACTGCACGAGAAGCAATTAATCAGCGATATGGACTATGAAGAAACGGTTTATAATTTCCAACGTGCCCAAAGTGCATTGGAGCAAAGCAAGGCGGCTCTGGCAAAGGCTGAGCGTAACCTGTCATACGCAACCATCACCTCGCCTATCGATGGAGTGGTGACCAGCCGTGATGTGGAAGAAGGACAGACCGTAGCATCCGGTTTCGAAACTCCGACACTGTTCACCATCGCTGCCGACTTGACCAAGATGCAGGTGGTGGCCGATGTGGATGAAGCCGATATTGCCGGGGTGGAGGAAGGAGCCCGTGTAACCTTTACCGTGGATGCTTATCCCGACGATGTGTTCGAAGGAGTAGTCAGACAGGTTCGTTTGGGAAGTACGAACAGCACGAGCAGCAGCTCTTCAACAACCACCAGTACCACTGTAGTTACTTATGAGGTAGTGATAACAGCTGATAATCCCTATTTGAAACTGAAACCGCGTCTTACCGCCAACGCTACCATTTATACATTGACCAAGGATAATGTGTTGACCGTTCCCAACAAGGCTTTGCGCTTTACTCCCAACAAAGACATAGTGGGAGGTCGTAAGATAAACGATTGCCAGAGCAGTCATAAAGTGTGGACACTGGATAACAATACCTTTACCGCCCATCCTGTGAAAATAGGTATTACTGATGGCAGCAAGACAGAGATTGTGAGTGGCATCACTGAAAATACGCCGGTAGTGACAGAAACGGTAGTGAAAGGTGCTATGCCTGGAATGGAAGAGCCGTCTGCCGGAGAAGGTGAGAGAAGTCCGTTCATGCCAGGCCCTCCGGGAAGCAATAAGAAAAAGAACAAGTAATAAAAGGTAATGCTTCCGTTTACATTGAAAGAATAAATCATATGAAAAAGATAATCGAATTACAAAATATAAAACGGAACTTCCAGGTAGGCGATGAAACCGTCCACGCTCTGCGTGGCATCTCTTTTACCATTTATGAAGGAGAGTTTGTCACTATCATGGGTACTTCTGGTTCCGGCAAGTCCACTCTGCTGAATACTTTGGGATGTCTTGATACCCCTACCAGTGGTGAATACCTGTTGGATGGTGTGTCCGTGCGTACCATGAGCAAACCTCAGCGGGCTGTGTTGCGCAACCGTAAAATAGGTTTTGTATTTCAGAACTATAATCTGTTGCCTAAGACGACTGCCGTAGAGAATGTGGAGTTGCCCTTGATGTATAACTCGTCCATATCGGCTTCCGAAAGACGGAAACGTGCCATTGAATCACTGATAGCCGTGGGGCTAGGTGACCGTTTGGAACATAAATCCAACCAAATGTCCGGCGGACAGATGCAGCGTGTGGCCATTGCCCGTGCTCTGGTGAATAATCCTGCCGTTATTTTGGCTGATGAAGCGACCGGTAATCTGGATACCCGTACCTCTTTCGAAATTCTGGTACTTTTCCAAAAGTTACACGCCGAAGGTCGTACACTTATTTTTGTCACTCACAATCCCGAAATAGCCCAGTATAGCAGCCGTAATATCCGCTTGCGTGACGGGCATGTAGTGGAAGATACCATCAATCCTCAGATCCTTTCGGCCGCTGCCGCGCTGGCTGCCTTGCCCAAGAATGATGAGGACTAACCATAAAAAAGAATCATTATGAACGGAACGAATCTATTTAAAATAGCTCTCCGGGCTCTTGCCAACAACAAGCTCCGCGCTTTCCTCACCATGTTGGGGATCATCATCGGTGTGGCATCAGTCATTGCTATGCTTGCCATCGGTCAGGGCTCGAAAAAGAGCATCCAGCAACAAATCTCGGAGATGGGGTCAAACATGATTATGATTCATCCGGGAGCAGAGATGCGTGGAGGGGTCCGCCAAGACCCTTCGGCCATGCAGACACTGAAACTGGAAAATTATGAAAAGTTGAGCGAAGAGTGTACTTATCTCTCCGGCATTAGTCCCAACGTTTCTTCTTCGGGACAACTTGTTGCGGGGGCCAACAACTACCCGTCTTCGGTGAGTGGTGTAAGTATGGATTATCTTACCATACGTCAGCTCACCGTGGAACAGGGGGAGATGTTTACCGAGAATGACATCCGTACGGCAGCCAAGGTTTGTGTTATCGGTAAAACCATTGTCGATAATCTTTTTCCCGACGGATCGGATCCGATAGGGAAAGTGATTCGTTGTAATCAAATTCCTTTCCGGGTAATTGGTGTGCTGAAATCAAAAGGGTATAACTCGATGGGCATGGACCAGGATGATGTAGTACTGGCTCCTTACAGTACAGTGATGAAACGATTGCTGGCACAGACTTACCTAAGTGGAATTTTTGCTTCGGCTCTGACAGAAGATATGACCGATGAGGCTGTAGATGAGATAACGACCATTCTGCGTCGTGAACATAAGCTGAAAGAAACGGATGATGATGACTTTACCATCCGCACCCAGCAGGAGCTGAGTAGTATGCTCAACACTACAACAGACTTGATGACTACCTTGTTGGCTTGTATTGCCGGTATATCTTTGGTGGTCGGTGGTATCGGTATCATGAATATCATGTATGTGTCTGTAACAGAGCGTACTCGTGAAATAGGTTTGCGTATGTCGGTCGGGGCTCGAGGAGTAGATATCCTGAGCCAGTTTCTGATAGAGGCTATCCTGATCAGTATCACGGGGGGGCTGATAGGAGTGATTATCGGTTGTGGAGCCAGTTTTATGATTAAAACGATAGCACATTGGCCTGTATTTATCCAGCCTTGGAGTGTGTTGCTTTCATTTCTGGTATGTACCGTCACCGGTGTGTTTTTCGGATGGTATCCGGCGAAGAAAGCTGCAGATTTGGATCCGATAGACGCTTTGCGTTACGAGTAGGGATGAAAAGGTGTGGGGGTGAAGCAGAATTGATTTATGGGAATGCTAGTTGGGTTCCGGTCTTTTCCCGATTATCTGTTTATAATGTTTTTTGTAAATCAATTTTGTTTCACTGATTCCTGCCAGTCTTATTTTATGGAATAAGAATCATGGAAATCTTATTTCTAATCTAATCTTTCTTATCTTTGCCTGTATGAAACAGTTATTTTCACAACGACGTTTTTTGGAAATGAGTATCCATATTGTCAGTTGGTTGCTCGTTTTTGGCTTTCCGCTTGTATTCATGGACCTTGGAAGCGGCTTCAATCTGGCCCAATTCTTGAGGCATAGTTGTGTTCCTTTGTGCTATTTTATTATCTTCTATGTCAATTACTTGTGCCTGGTTCCCCGCTATATGTTCACGGACGAAATGCGTAAGTATATTCTGAGCAATGCCGTGCTGATACTTTGTCTGAGTGTGCTTCTTCATGTATTTCTGGAAAGTATAAGCACTCCTCCGCCTCCTGAGTTTGCACGTCATATTCCGCCCCGTTGGATATTTTATGCGCGGGATATGGGGATGATGATTTTTGTTGCCGGATTGGGTGCGGCCATTCGTACCAGCCTGCGTTGGCGTCAGGCGGAAGAGCGGTTGATAGAAGCGGAGAGACAAAAGACGGAAGCGGAACTGAAAAACTTGAAGAACCAGTTGAATCCTCATTTTCTGCTCAATACATTAAATAATATCTATGCTTTGATTGCTTTTAATAGTGACAAGGCACAAGAGGCAGTACAAGAGCTGAGTAAATTGTTGCGGCATGTGCTTTATGACAATCAGCAGACTTTTGTTCCGCTTGAAAAAGAATTGGACTTTATCCGTAATTATGTAGCTCTGATGCGTATCCGCCTGCCACAGCAGGTAGAAGTGAGTGTGAATTTGGAGGCAGACTCTGGAGGTGCGTTGCAAATCGCTCCCCTTATTTTCATATCGCTGATAGAAAATGCCTTCAAGCATGGTATCAGCCCCACGGTAGACAGTTTTATCAGTATCTCTATCTTTGGGCATACGGATGGTACGGTGAGATGTGAGATCCTTAACAGCAATCATCCGAAGTCCGGGCAAGATAAAAGTGGAAGTGGAGTGGGGCTGGAACAGGTAAGCAAGCGGTTGGAACTGATTTATCCGGGACATTACGAATGGATAAAAGGGATCAGTGAAAACGGACAGGTATATTCTTCTATATTAACTATACAGACTAAAAGTTTATGATACTGAATTGTGCTATTGTAGATGATGAGCCGCTGGCTTTGGAATTGCTGAGAAGCTATGTGGAAAAAACGTCTTTCCTCCGGTTGGTAGGGAGGTATTCCAGTGCGGTGCAAGCTATGACAGAAATTCCTCTTCACGAGGAGGTGCATGTCTTGTTCCTTGATATTCAAATGCCCGAGTTGAACGGTTTGGAGTTTTCACGCATGGTCAGTCCTGAAACAAGGATTATTTTTACTACTGCATTCGGACAGTATGCCTTGGATAGTTATAAAGTCAATGCCTTGGACTATTTGTTGAAACCTATCAGCTATGTCGATTTTTTGCAATCGGTGAATAAAGCGGTGCAATGGTATGAATTGAAACAAAAGGCGGATAATGGTGTTGATGCCGATGAGGCGGATGATTGTATATATGTAAAAAGTGATTATAAATTGCTCCGAATTGCTTTAGACCGGATATTGTATATAGAAGGGTTGAAGGATTATATTAAAATACATGTGGAGGATGAGCCGAAAGCTATCCTGTCACTTATCAGTATGAAAGCTATGGAAGAGAAGCTTCCTTCCAGTCGTTTTATTCGCGTACATCGCTCGTTTATAGTGCAAAAGAGTAAAATTAAGGTGCTTGATCGGGGGCGGATTGTTTTCGGTAAAGAGTATATTCCGATTTCCGATAGTTATAAACAGGAGTTACAGATATATTTGAATAGTCATTCTGTTTGAAAAATGTGATATTTGAATGATAAAAGTTGATATTTTGTCGATATCCTTTTGCAAAAAAGAAATAATCTTTTTATATTTGCAGCATAGACAAGGGAAGTTGTGAAACTTCTTAATAGAATAGTTTAGTTAAGTCTAGTTTAGTTTTTGTGTTGTAAGTGCTCCCATCGTAAGCGAACGAATGGGAGCACGTTTTTTAGACACCTGCAGGGGAGAAGTGTTCTGTTTCTGCAACAAATCCGGAGGTTGGTTTGTTAATTATGGCATAAATAGAAATAATTCTCCTTATGAAAAGAATAATCCCCATACTGATTGCTATACTTATCTGTTTTAGTGTAGGCTGTACTGCTTCTTATTTTCAGTCGGAGTCTATACTCAACTGGTATCCTGCATTGGAAAAACCTTCTTGTACACCCCCTGATATAGCTTTTCCCATTGCTTGGAGTTTTATCTATCTGTGCATGGGAATTTCTATCGGGTTGATTTGGCATATATGGACAATAAGACGACAAATGATTATCAGATTATTCGGATTCCAGCTTCTGTTTAATTTTACATGGAGCATTTTCTTCTTTTATTTTCGGAGTCCGTTGCTAGGTTTTGCAAATATTCTGGTGCTGGATGTGCTTGTTATTTATTATATGATAGAAAGTTATCCGGTGAGGAAATCTTCGGCATATCTTTTTGTTCCTTATCTTTTGTGGTTGCTTCTTGCCACTTATCTTAACGGCTATATATTAATATATAATTAAAAGACTGGCATTGGCCGGTTGAACGGGAATTATAGGGTACAAGAGAAAATACCTATTTATAGTGATTGATAACCCTGGTGATTTTCCGTAACTTTGCGGCCATAAAGAGAAACAAAAAACATAACTATGTATAAAACAAGTAAATATACTCCGACGGACAAAATGAGTTATCTTATCTGTGATAACTATACATTGCTACAGGTAATGAGTCGTTTTGATCTTTCGTTAGGGTTTGGAGACAAGACAGTACAGGAGGTGTGCCGTGAAAATGGAGTGGATTGTCGTACTTTCCTTGCGGTGGTAAACTTCATGATTGAAGATAGCGACCGGATGGAGGATGATGTGAAGGATATTTCTATGCCTTCATTGATGAATTATTTAAAACAGGCACATCATTATTTCCTTGATTTCTGTCTGCCTACCATACGCCGTAAATTGATAGAAGCTATAGATTGTTCCACGGAAAACGAGGTTGCATTTCTCATTCTGAAATTTTTTGATCAGTATGCCGGAGAAGTGCGTAAACACATGGATTATGAAGATATGAATGTGTTTACTTATGTAGAGAATCTGATGACGGGACGAGAAACGGGAGGATTCCGTATCTCACAGTTTGCCCGCAGGCATGATCAGATAGATGCGACACTGACTGAGTTAAAAAACATCATTATTAAATATTATCCGGCAAAAGGAAATAACCATTTGTTGAACGCCGTATTATTCGACATATTCAGTTGTGAACAAGATTTGGCATCTCATTGCCGCGTAGAGGATTACTTGTTTGTGCCTGCTGTACTTAGGCTGGAAAAGGAGGGGAAATGAAACGGACAGAACTTGTGCACGTTGCGGTGGCCGAAACTTCAGTCATTGTGCGTAGCGGACTTGTGGCTGTGCTGAAGCGCATGCCTGATCTTATAATACAGCCGGTGGAAATAACTTCTCTTGAAGGACTGCAAAATTGTATGCAGGGACATCAGCCGGATATTCTAATCATAAATCCTACTTTCGGAGGATGGTTTAACGTGGACGAGTTCAAATCGAACTATCCACAGGCATCTGTCAAATGCGTTTCTTTGTTGTGTTCAGTCACAGATACCAATCTGTTGAAGGGATACGATGAGAGTATAGCGCTATATGATGACATCGAAGTTTTAAATAAAAAGTTAGTAGACCTGATGAATCTTGGTGTGGATGAAACAGATGGCGAACAGGAAGCGTTGAGCCAGCGTGAGAAAGAAATTATTTGTTGCGTGGTACGTGGGATGACAAATAAGGAAACGGCGGAAAAACTGTTCCTCTCCATTCATACGGTGATAACTCACCGTCGGAATATTGCGCGCAAGCTACAGATACATTCACCTGCCGGATTGACTATTTACGCTATCGTAAATAAACTGGTTGAACTAAGCGAGGTGAAGATGAACTTATAATACCTACAAATGGTGAGTGGAATAAGATAGAATACCTAAATGAAGTGATTGTGGATGTGGTCCCTAACCTCTATCTTTGCACTATAAGTTAGTCATATAGAAATTACGTAAACCACAAAGTTAGTTATTAGTTAAAAGTGCTCCCTGCGAAGTGATTCGCGGGGAGTACTTTTTTATTAGTAAGGCTTTTGCTCACAATATTATGCTTTTTTACCTATTCCGCTTCATTATTCGTTAGAAATCTCGTTGTTTTCTTAACAAATATCCTCTAACTTTGTTATTCAATATAGGACACATATTAACTAATGACAATGAAAGTAGGTTTATTTATTCCTTGTTATATCAATGCGGTATATCCGCAGGTGGGGATAGCCTCGTACAAGCTGCTGAAAAGTTTGGGAGTGGATGTGGATTATCCTCTCAATCAGACTTGTTGCGGCCAACCGATGGCGAATGCAGGTTTCGAGAATAAAGCGGTAGATTTGGCCCGTCATTTTGACGAACAGTTTAAGAATTACGATTATATAGTGGGCCCTTCGGCCAGTTGCGTCGTTTTTGTGCGTGATAACTACAGTCGTCTGTTGAAAGAAGACAAACATCGGTGTGCCAGCGAAGGTAAGATATATGATATCTGTGAGTTTATTCATGATATCGTCAAGCCTTCTTCGTTGAAAGCCAAGTTTCCACATAAAGTGAGTCTGCAAAACAGTTGTCATGGAGTGAGATTGATGAAACTTTCTTCTGCCAGCGAACTTAATATTCCTTATTTCAGCAAATTGCGTGATTTGCTCTCTTTGGTAGAAGGAGTGGAAGTTGTGGAACCGGAACGCAAAGACGAATGTTGCGGTTTCGGCGGTATGTTTGCCGTAGAGGAAGATGCGGTTTCCGTGCAGATGGGGCATGACAAGGTGATGCGTCATATTGCTACCGGTGCTGAATATATTGTGGGGGCCGACAGTTCGTGCCTGATGCATCAGAATGGTATCATTGCCCGTGACAAACTTCCTATCAAGACATTGCACATTGTTGAAATCTTAGCGGCAGGATTATGAGTACGAAACATTCAAAAGCAGCTGCGGAGTTTCTGAAAAACAAGAAACAGGCCGCATGGCATGACGAAACACTTTGGCTGGTTAGGGCAAAGCGTGACAGACTGAGTAAAGAAGTTCCCGAATGGGAGGAATTGCGTAATATGGCATGTGCTACTAAACTATATAGTAACAGCCATTTGGACGAATTATTGGTGGAGTTTGAAAACAATGCGCGTGCTAACGGAGCTCATGTCTATTGGGCAAAGGATGCGGATGAGTATTGTAACATTGTCTACAATATTCTGAACCAGCATGGAGTGAAGCATTTTATAAAAAGCAAATCCATGTTGGCTGAGGAGTGTGAACTTAATCCTTTTTTGGAAAGCAAAGGGATTGAAGTGGTAGAAAGCGACTTGGGAGAGCGTATCTTGCAATTGATGCATCTGAAGCCGAGCCATATTGTATTACCTGCTATTCATATCAAACGTGAACAGGTAGGTGAGCTTTTCGAGAGAGAGATGGGTACGGAGAAAGGAAATTTTGACCCTACTTACCTTACACATGCAGCCCGGAAAAATCTCCGTCAGAAATTTATTCATGCTGAGGCGGCTATGACAGGTGCTAACTTTGCTGTAGCTTCTACTGGTGAGATTGTGGTATGTACCAATGAAGGAAATGCGGATATGGGTACTTCCCAGCCTAAATTACAGATTGCGGCTTTTGGTATGGAAAAAATTGTGCCGGATCGTGAATCATTGGGAGTGTTCACCCGTTTGTTGGCCCGTTCGGCTACAGGACAACCCATTACTACATATACTTCTCATTATCGAAAGCCTAGAGAGGGTGGGGAACTTCATATTATTATTGTAGATAACGGACGTAGTAAGATATTAGCCGACCCAAAGCATATCAAGACTTTGAATTGTATTCGTTGTGGAGCCTGTATGAATACATGTCCTGTATATAGACGTAGTGGGGGGTACTCTTATACTTATTTTATTCCCGGCCCTATCGGGATTAACCTGGGGATGTTGAAGGCGCCGTTACATTATTATGACAATGTGTCGGCTTGTTCTTTGTGTTATTCCTGTTCGTTTGTATGTCCGGCTAAAGTGGATTTGGCGGAGCAGATCTATTTGTGGCGCCAGGATTTGGATAAATTGGGTAAGGCAGACCGGATGAAAAAGGTAATGTCCGGTGGCATGGAATTCATGATGAACCGCCCTTCGATATTCAATATGGCATTAAAATGGGCGCCATTGGTAAATGGAGTGCCGCGTTTCCTTATCTATAACGGATTGAATGACTGGGGGAAAGGACGTGAAATGCCGAAATTTGCTAAGGAGAGTTTCAATGAAATGTGGAAGAAAGGTAAAGTGAAGTAAATTATGAGCAGCAGAGAAGATATATTGCAGAGCATCCGGCGTGCTACACATGTAAAATATGAGAAACCGGATTTAAAGCCATTGGAAGATATGGCATTGACTTATCCCAGTAAGGTAGAACAGTTTTATTTCGTCATGAAGCAAGTAGGAGGAGAAGCCATTTTTTTGGAAAAAGAGGAGAACGTGAATGATTTCATTAAAAAAGCTTATCCTGGAGCCAAACGCATCGCTTCTAATCTGAAGAGTATTACTTGTGCAACATTTAATCCCGATGATTTGGAAGATCCTGCAGAATTGAATGGGACGGATTTGGCTGTCATAGATGGAAAGATTGGGGTTGCGGAGAATGGTGCGGTATGGATAGAGCAGGATGTAAAGCAGCGTGCCATTTATTTTATTGCCGAAAAGTTGGTTATTCTTCTAGATAAGAATAAGATTGTGAACAATATGCATGAAGCATATAAACTGATAGATACAGGCGAATATGGTTTCGGAACCTTTATTTCCGGTCCGTCAAAGACAGCTGATATTGAGCAGGCCTTGGTAATGGGTGCTCATGGGGCACGGGATGTGATGGTAGTGCTGATATAAATATATTGTTTCTTATACATAAAAAGGAGATGAGGCGAAAATTATGGGGCTCATCTCCTTAACGGAACTTAAGTACCGGATAGACGGTAAGTTTGTCTTTTCTAATTTAAATATACGGTATTGAAATATTCACCAAATAACGTTTTGGCTGTTTCCAATTGTTCTAGGGTATTTTCTTTTATTCCGTTCAGTTTGTATTCTTTTCCCATGGCTTCATATTTGTGTACGCCTAATGTATGATAAGGTAGTATCTCTACTCTTTGAATCATGTGATAGTTCTTGAAGTGCTCTCCTAATGCCCGTATGTCTTCCTCAAAGGAACTATAGCCTGGAACTAATACGTAGCGCAACCAAAAAGGTTTTCCGTTTTTTTCAAGCCATTCAGCGGTACGTATGGTTTGTTCGTTGCTACGTTCTGTCAGTTGCCGATGTCGCACATTATTAAATTCCTTGATATCTAATAATACGAGGTCTGTCCATTTTAGCAGTTCCTCTACTTCCTCATTCCATATACTGCCGTTGGTATCTATACAGATGTGGATGTTTTGTTCTTTTAACCGCTGGAATAACGGAATCAGTGCTTTTGCTTGCAATGTAGGTTCGCCGCCGCTGAAAGTCACACCTCCTTTTTTACCGAAAAAAGCTTTTTGGCTGACAGCCATATGCACAATTTCGTCTATTGCCGTTTCCGTACTTTCACCTTTGGTGTCAATTGTGTCGGGGTTGGCACAATAGAGACATCGGAAATTGCATCCTTGTAAAAATACGACTAAGCGTAAGCCGGGACCGTCAAACGTCCCCATTGACTCGTAAGAATGTACTCTGATCATAATGGTTTGTCTTTAAACTGGTAAGGGCAGGTTTAAAACCCGCCCCTACGATTAATGTATATGTGATGTTACATTCTTTCGTGGAAAGAACGGCTGATTACTTCCAGCTGATGTTCACGGCTCAATTTGATGAAATTTACGGCATAACCTGATACGCGGATAGTAAGTTGCGGGTATTTTTCAGGATGCTCCATTGCATCTTCCAGCATTTCACGGTTCAGCACATTTACATTCAGGTGGTGTGCCCCTTTGGTGAAATAACCGTCCATCATGGTTATCAGATTCTCTATACGGGTTTCCCGATCCACTCCTAGTGATTTTGGTACGATAGAGAATGTGTTACTGATGCCGTCCTGAGCATCACGATAGCGTAGTTTGGCTACAGAACTCAATGAGGCGATGGCACCGTTCTTATCACGTCCGTGCATCGGGTTGGCACCCGGAGCGAAAGCAACCCCTTTGGCACGACCGTCAGGAGTGGCACCTGTTTTCTTACCGTACATTACATTGGAGGTGATAGTCAGCAGTGACAGGGTAGGACGGGCGTTTTTGTATACCGGATGTTTCTTTAATTCTTCACTGAAGAAATAAACCAAATCTACTCCTAAGTGGTCTACGCGGTCATCATCATTACCGAAGCAAGGATATGTATTTTCAATATCAAAGCCTTCAGTCAAACCTATATCATTACGTTTGGCACGTACCTTGCCGTATTTGATGGCAGACAATGAGTCAATGGCAATGGACAGACCGGCTACGCCATATGCCAGATTGATACGTGGATCGGTATCAATGAATGCCATTTGAGCCTTTTCGTAATAATATTTGTCATGCATATAGTGAATGATATTCATCGCATCATTATACACACGTGCAATCTGCATTAATACTTTCTTATAATTAGACCATACTTCTTCAAAGTTCAGCAAGTCTCCTGTCAATACAGGAATATCTTTCACCATTACAGTTCCTGTATTTTCGCAACGTCCGCCATTGATAGCTAGTAACAGAGCCTTAGCCAGATTACAGCGTGCCCCGAAGAATTGGATTTGTTTGCCGATAGCCTGATAAGACACACAGCAGGCAATGCCATAATCGTCACAGTTACGCACTTCGCGCATCAGCGTATCGTTTTCGTACTGTATGGAAGAAGTGTCGATAGAAACCTGTGCGCAGAATTCTTTGAAACCTTCCGGCAACTCCGGACTCCACAGTACAGTCATATTGGGTTCAGGTGACGGACCCAGATTGTATAGTGTTTGTAAGAAGCGGAAAGAAGTTTTTGTTACTTTGGTGCGTCCGTCGTTGAATCGTCCGCCGATAGATTCGGTCACCCAGGTGGGGTCACCTGCAAAGATGTCATTGTATGATTGCATACGCAGATGGCGGACCATACGTAACTTGATGATAAACTGATCCACTAGCTCCTGAGCGAATGACTCGTCAATTTTACCATGATCCAAATCATATTGAATATAGATATCCAGGAATGAAGAAACGTTGCCCAATGACATAGCTGCTCCATCTTGTTCTTTCACGGCAGCAAGATATGCCATATAAACCCACTGAACCGCTTCTTGTGCATTAGTAGCGGGACGGCTCAAATCGAGTCCGTAATATTCACCCAATATTTTTATTTCTTTCAGTGCTTTAATTTGTTCGGCTACTTCTTCGCGCAGGCGGATACGGGCATCGGTCATCGGACTGGTGATATTGCGCAAATCTTCTTGTTTTGCTTCAATCAGTCGGTCGATACCATACAGTGCCAAACGGCGGTAGTCACCAATAATGCGTCCGCGTGCATAGTTATCGGGCAGACCGGTCAGGAAACCGAGTGAACGGAAAGAGCGGATTTCTTCGGTATAAGCATCAAATACGCCATCATTATGGGTTTTGCGATAATGAGTAAAGATATCCTTTACTTTTTCATCTACTTCCACACCGTTTTCATGGCAGGCTTTTTCTACGACCTTGATACCACCGTAAGGTTTGATGGCACGGCGCAGAAGTTCGTCCGTCTGAAGACCTACAATCAGTTCGTTTTCACGGTCAATGTATCCTGCTTTATGTGAGGTGATAGTAGATACTGTTACATTATCAAGGGAACGAACTCCGTTATTGGCACGTTCTTCTTCTAGTGCCTTGAGGCATTCGTTCCACACTTTTTTAGTTCGCTCTGTGGGGCCTGCCAAGAATGAGGCATCGCCCTCATAAGGGGTAATGTTGGTATATACGAAGTCTGAAACATTAATTTCCTTACTCCACAATCCATCCTTAAAAACTTTGTTCATTTCCATACTGTCATTATTAAGATGATTTAGGGCTGCAAAGGTACTCCTTTTTTGTGAGCTATGCATCACTATTAGTAGGTATAATGCGAATACTTGTGCATTTTTAAGTATAAAGTAGTCAATAAATGAAAAAATGATAAGTACTCTTTTTATTTTAGTTTTATAAAAAAATAAAGCTAATTGGTGACAATAAACCAATTAGCTTCTAAAGGTAGCGGAACCGGGAATCGAACCCGAGTTTCAGCCGTGAGAGGGCCGCGTCCTAGGCCACTAGACGATACCGCCATCAGTTGCTCTTAACTCTTTTTCTAAGACGCTGCAAAGTTAAAAGTTTGTTTTTAATCTGCAAAATAAAAAATGATTTTTTTTGTGCTGTTACTATAAAATAGGAATTTAATGGTCAGTCCGAAAAAACTGTGGGTATGTTATGTTAATACGCGAAAGTAAGCTATCAGTGCGGTTGGATTAAAAAAAACAACCCAATGCGATTCTGATCGCAATCTACATAAGTTACTACTGGTTATCTTCCCTGAAGTTTTAATGAAGTATTTTGAGCCGTCTTTTTAGGGCTTCCGAAAGCCTTGATCTCAAATCATTGAAAAATAAAAGCGGGTCATAAACTACTTTTATGACCCGCTTGCGGAAGCTGGGGGATTCGAACCCCCGGTACGGTTACCCGTACGTCAGTTTAGCAAACTGGTGGTTTCAGCCACTCACCCAAACTTCCTTCTTTTCAGAAGCGTTATCTCTCAAACGCGGTGCAAAGATAAGGGGATAAATTGAATTATGCAAACATTTTGCTCTTTTTTTAGATATATTTTTTTGATGGAAGTAATAAGATGCTGATAGTGAAGTGCTAATGGATGGAATTAATTTTTCTCCCAAAAATCCAAACATTCTTTAGCCACCTTATTAGGCAATGGTATTTTTTGATATATTCAATGCTGTCGGCGGATAATTGAGAAATTTGGGTTAGCTATAAACTATCTAGTTTATTATAAATGTCATTTTCTTCAGGGTATACGTTGATGATAGGATGAAGTCTGTCTTTGCCTAATAAGTTGTAATGTTCCTCTTCTGCACCTCCTACAACTATAATTCCTTTGCTCATGGCATATAATGCATTTTAATCCCAGGGGATAAGAATAAAGTTGATCTAACATTATATCGCACCCGTCCATAAAATAGGGTCAGCGGATTTTCCGGGTTGGCAAGCTTTCTTTTAAGCGTATAGCCTAGCCAGTCTGAACATGAAGAACTT